>JAQBVK010000106.1 GCA_027623585.1 Planctomycetota bacterium | reverse complement strand
CGGCGGGGCCGGTTTCCTCGGCAGCAATCTGCTCGCGGCGTTGGAGCCGCGCGGCGAGATCGTCGCCTGCGACCGGCTCGGCGGCGACGAGCGCTGGCGCAATCTTTCCAAGCGCGGACTTGCGGACCTCGTGCGGCCCGCGGATCTGTTCACATTCCTCGACGGCGCGCACAAGCGCGTGGAAGCGGTGTTCCACATGGGCGCGATTTCGACCACCACCGAGCGCGACGTGGACGCGATCGTGGCGAATAACGTGCGGCTCACGCTGGACCTGGTTGACTGGTGCGCACGCCACGGCGTGCGGCTGATCTACGCCTCTTCCGCCGCGACCTACGGCGACGGCGCGCACGGCTTCGACGATGACGGCTCGTCCGGAGCGCTCGCGAAGTTACAGCCACTCAACGCGTACGGTTGGTCGAAGCACGTCGTGGACCGGCGCGTCGCCGCGCTCCGCGCAGCGGGCGGCGCCTTGCCGCCGCAATGCGTGGGGCTCAAGTTTTTCAACGTCTACGGGCCCAACGAATACCACAAGGGCGGACAGCGGAGCGTAGCGCACCAGATCTTCGAGGCCGCACGCGCGGGAAATCCTGCGCGGCTGTTCCGTTCGCATCGCGCCGACGTTCCGGACGGCGGGCAGAGTCGCGATTTCGTCTGGGCGGGTGATTGCATCGCGGTGATGGAGTGGCTGCTCGAACATCCCAAGATCGACGGCCTATTCAACGTCGGCTCGGGCAAGGCGCGCTCTTTCCTCGATCTCGCACGCGCGGTCTTCGCCGCGATGGGGAAGGAATTCCGCGTCGAGTGGTCGGACACGCCGGAATCCATTCGCGATGGCTATCAATATTTTACCGAAGCCGAAATGGACCGCCTGCATGCGGCGGGCTTCGATCGCGCCGCCACGCCCCTGGAAGAGGGAGTGCGCCGCTACGTGCAGGACTTCCTGCTTAAGGACGACTCCTACTTGTAGCCGTCAGAGCAGCGCCCAGCGCGCGACGCCGAGTACGCCGCCGGCGAGCACTACCCAGTGGATCGCCACGCGGCCCCAACCGAGCGCGACGAAGGAGCCGAACGCGAGCGCAAGCACGAAGCCGTCCGCCGAGTCGATTCCTGCGTCCACCCCCTGCGGGAAAGCGAGCCGCAGACCGAACCACACCGCGAGGTTCAGGATCACGCCGACCACGGCCGCGCTGATCGCGGTCAGCGCCGCCGAAAGGACGCGCATCTCGCGCAGCCGCTCCACGTACGGCGCGCCGAGAAAGATCCACAGAAAGCAGGGCAGAAAGGTTACCCAGGTCGTGAGCAACGCGCCGAGAGTTGCTCCCGCCAAGGGAGACATTCCGTCGGGATGATTCCAACCGCCCATGAAGCCGACGAACTGCACCACCATGATCAACGGGCCGGGGGTGGTCTCCGCGAGGCCGAGTCCCGTGGTCATGTCCTGTTCGTTAAGCCAGTCGTATTCCTCGACGGAGTGCTCGGCGACGTAAGGCAGCACCGCGTAGGCGCCGCCGAAGGTGACCATGGCCGCCTTGCTGAAGAACAGGCCTTCTTGGGTCAGCGTGGACTCCGGTCCTTTCAGCGCGGACGCCAGCAACACCGGCGTCCACCACAGGGCGCCACAGACCGAGATCACGGTGAAGGCGCGCAGCAGCGGGCGCTGGGGGCGCGCCGGAGGGGGGGGGACGAGTTCGGTCGCACTCTGCGCTACGCCGTGACCTGGAGCACCGTGTCCGGAACCGATGCGGAAGTGTCGAGGCGCGAGACGGCCGCCGACGAGCCCGATCACTCCGGCGGCGCCGATGATCGCTGGGAAGGGCAGCTTGAGAAAATAGATCGCGATGAACGCCGTCGCGGCGAGCGCCCAGAGCACGGGACCCTTCAGCGTCTTCCGCCCGATGCGCAAGGCGGCGAAGCCGACCACGCCGAGCGCGGCTGCTCCGAGCCCGGCGAACGCTGCTGCGATCCACGGCACCGAACCTTGCGTGGCGTAGATCCACGCCAGCGCCCACAGCACCGCCACTGAGGGCAGCACGAACAGCGCGCCGGCGGCGACGCCACCGCGCCACCCGTGTAGACGCCAGCCGCAATAGGTGGCAAGTTGCTGCGCTTCAGGACCAGGTAGCAGGTTGCAGTAGGTCAGCGCGTGAAGAAAAGATTCTTCGCCGATCCAACGCTTTCGCTCGACCAACTCCTGGTGCATGATCGAAATCTGGCCAGCCGGTCCGCCGAAGCTGATCAGCCCGAGTTTGAGCCAGAAGGCAAACGCCGAACCGAAGGAAGGCGGCTGCGTCATGCGTGCTGGCGGTGATCATAGGCCCGGTGAGGGTGGCACTGCAGCGTCGCGCGGCAAGCCGCGTTCCATCCACGCCGAGTAGAGCGTCGGCACCACGAACATGGTGATGATCGCGAGCGCCATGCCGCCGAAGGACGGAATCGCCATCGGAATCATGACGTCGGAGCCGCGGCCGCTGCTGGTGAGAACCGGGAGCAAAGCCAGTAGGGTGGTTGCCGTGGTCATCAGGCATGGCCGCACTCGGCGCTTACCGGCGGCGAGCACGGCTTCGCGCATCTGCTTGCGATCGGATGGCTTCAGCTCCTTCACGCTCTGTTGGAGGAAGGTTCCCATCACGACGCCGTCGTCGGTCGCGATGCCGAACAGCGCCAGGAAGCCGACCCAGACCGCCACCGAGAGGTTATACGGATGAACTTGGAACAACTCCCGCATGTTGGTTCCGAAGATGCTGAAGTCGAGAAAGCCTTCGCGCCCGTAGAGCCAAAGCAGCAGGAAGCCGCCCGACCATGCGACGAACACGCCGCTGAACACCATGAGCGCCAAAGCGGTGGAGCGGAAGTGGAAGTAGAGGATCAGGAAGATCACTGCGAGCGCGGCGGGAAGCACCACGCGCAGCGTGGCCGCCGCCCGCACTTGGTTCTCGTAGGCTCCAGCAAAGGCCCAGGAGACTCCCGCCGGCACTTCCAGTTCACCTTCCTTCACCATACGCGCCAACCAATCCGCGGCGCCTTCGACGACTTCGACCTCGGCGAATCCGGCCAGCTTGTCGAAGATCACGTAGGCAACCAGCATGGTGTCCTCGGTCTTGATCACCTGCGGACCGGCGCGATAGACGACCTTCGCGACTTGGCCGAGCGGAACGTGACCGCCGTCCGGCGTTGGCAGCAGCAAACGCAGGAAGTCGGCGGGTTCGTCGCGGAGTTCGCGCGGGTAGCGCACGCGCACGGCGTAGCGCTCGCGCTCTTCCACGGTCCAGGTCACGACGCGGCCGCCGAGCGCGGTCTCGATCACGTCGTGCAGATCGCTGATCGACAGCGAGTATCGCGCGGCTTCACGGCGATCGATCTCGATTTCGAGGTAGGGTTTGCCGACCACGCGGTCGGCGAAGACGGTGTCTGGAGACACGCCGGGAGCGCTGCGCAGCGCAGCTTCGAGCTCCAATGAAATGCGATCCAAGGTCTGCAGATCAGGCGCCTTGACCTTGAGGCCCATCGGCGCGCGCATGCCGCTCTGCAGCATCACGATGCGCGCGGCGATCGGCTGCAGCTTGGGAGCGGAGGTCAGGCCGGGGATCTGTGCGGCACGAACGATTTCCTGCCACAGATCCTCGGTGCTCTTGATCTCGGGTCGCCAGTTGCGCACCGTCTCGCCGTCCTCGTCGACGGAGTACTCCGGTTCATATTCGATGACCGTTTCGATCATCGAGATCGGCGCCGGATCGAGCGCGGAGTCTGCGCGGCCGATCTTGCCCACCGCCGAGAGAATCTCCGGGATTGCCTCCAGCGCGCGGTCGACCAGACCGACCAGTTCCAGCGCCTCGCCGATCGACGCGTGCGGCATCGTCGTCGGCATGTAAAGGAAGGAACCCTCGTCGAGGTCAGGCATGAATTCTTTGCCGAAGCCGGGGAAAGCGTGCGTCATCGCCGACCATGGGCGCGAAGTCTGGACCGTCTCCCTCTCGACGCCGAGTTTTTCGAGACCCGTGGGAACGAATCCGAACACGCGCGGGAATCCGAGCCACGCCGTGGCGCCGAGCAGCACCAGCAAGGAGATGGCCGACAAGAAACTGAACTTATGACGCAAGCAAGCAACGAGCAGGCGCGGATAGGCGCGTTCGAACAGCCAGAACGCGAACAGCAGGCCGAACACCAGCGTGGCGGTGAACGCGAGATTCACGATCAGGCTGCGCGACGGTCCCAGCGGTTCCCACTGGCGCGAGAGCAGGAGCACTACTCCCACGAGCGCGAGCAGGGTCGGAAGCAGTCCGATCCTCAGGCGCGCGCGCCCCCGCTGCAGGCGCGCTGAGCCGCGCCGAGCGAGCAAGGTGGCGGCGAGCGGCGGCACGATGAAGAGCGCGACCGCGACGCTCGCGATCAGCGCAAAGGTCTTCGTGAACGCGAGCGGGCGGAACAATTTTCCCTCTGCGCCCACCATCGCGAACACCGGCAGGAACCCGACCACCGTCGTCGCCACCGCGGTGAAGACCGCGCCGCCAACTTCAGCGGCTGCGTCGACGACGACCTTCCGGCGATCGTCGTCAGGACCCGACTCACGCAGTCGCGTGAGAATGTTCTCCGTCATCACGATCGCCATGTCCACGATCGTGCCGATCGCGATCGCAATGCCCGACAGCGCGACGATGTTTGCGTCGACGCCGAAGGTCCGCATCATGATGAAGCAGAGCAAGATTGCCACCGGCAGCGACAGTGAAACCAGCAGCGACGCGCGCAGGTGGAACAGCATGAACAGAATCACTGCGATCGTGACCAGCACCTCGAGCGTGATCGCCTCTTCCAAAGTTCCGATCGTTTCGTGAATCAATCCGGTGCGGTCATAGAACGGCACGATCGTGAGTTGTGAAACCGTGCCGTCTTCAAGCGTGACACGCGGTAAGCCCGGCGCGATCTCGGCGATCTTCGCTTTGACTCGTTCGATCACCGCGAGCGGGTTCTCGCCGTAACGCACCACCACGACTCCGCCCACGGCCTCCGCGCCGCCCTTGTCAAGCGCGCCGCGCCGCGGAGCAGGTCCCGTCGTGACGTGTGCAACGTCCCGCACGCGGACCGGCACTCCGTCCCGAGTCGTGATCTCCGCCTCCTCGAGGTCGCCGACACCCTGCAGCCAACCGAGTCCGCGCAGGAAGTACTCGACGCGGTTGATTTCGACCACGTTGGCGCCAACCTCCATGTTGGCGGCGCGCACGGCACGATAAACCTGATCGAGGTTGACGCCCCACGCGTGCATCGCGTTAGGATCTACCTCGACTTGGTATTCGAGGCGATGTCCGCCCACCGAGGCGACTTCCGATACGCCTTCCACCGAGGCGAGCGCGTAGCGCACCTGCCAATCCTGCACGCTGCGCAACTTGTCGAGATCCCATCCACCCGCGGGGCGCCCCTCCGCATCACGTCCTTCGAGCGTGTACCAATACACTTGGCCGAGCGCAGTCGCATCCGGGCCGAGCGTCGGCGCGACGCCGTCGGGAAGCGTATCGGCGGGCAGACTGGCGAGCTTCTCGAGAATGCGCGAGCGCGACCAATAGAAGTCCACCTGCTCCTGGAAGATCACGTAGATCGACGAGAAGCCGAAATACGAATACGAGCGCACCGTGCGCACGCCGGGCACGCCGAGCAGCGAGACCGTAAGCGGATAGGTGATCTGGTCCTCGATGTCTTGCGGCGAGCGCCCCATCCAGCGCGTGAACACGATCTGCTGGTTCTCGCCGAGATCGGGGAGCGCATCGGTGGCGACCGGATCGTGCGGCAAGGGGCCGCCCAAGTTGAAGGGCGCGGCCGAGAGACCCCAGAGAACGATCGAAGTCAGCAGCAGGAAGGCGACGAGCCGCTGCTCGACGAAGAAGCGGATGGCGCGCGCGATCATCGCGGTCCTCCGGTCGGCAGCGTGCGCACTTCGTCACCGCAACGCAGCATCGTTTCACCGAAGTAGGGATTCGCGGTCTCGGTACCCGCGAACTGGATCCAGTCACCGCCCTTGCCGTCGAAGGCCATCGGGCAATTCAGCAGGACCAGGGAGCGCCCGTCTTCGAAGGCGTAGCCGAAGGTCTCGACCAAGGCGAGAGCTTCGAGTATTACCATCGGGAATACAGCCCGTGCCGCTTCGAGCTGTTCCGCAGTTGCCGCCGCGGCGGCCGCTGCGGCGAGTCTGCGCAGGCTCATCTCCGCATGTCCAGCGTGGGAGCCTTGAATCAAGCTGGCATCCACGCCGGCGAGTGCCACGCCGAACTTAACCAACGCCTCGCGTGCCGCTTCGAAATCGTCGGCGGCCAGGGCAGTGGCCGCTGCATCGAGGCGGAGAAAGGCATCACCCACCGCCGAGCGGAAGGGGTCCGGCGCCGCAATTTGCACCGGCGCCTTCGCCGTTTCCGCGGGTTTCGGCGTGTGCATCATGCTTTCGCCGCCGCGGATCTGGAGTTCGGAATCCAAGCGGAAGGCGCCCTGGACGACGACGCGCTCGCCTTCCATGAGCCCTTCGAGCACCGGATACCAATCCCCGGCTCGCGGTCCGAGCACCACGCGCCGCGCTTCGTACGCGGGGTTCTGATCGTCACCGACGCGCACGTAAACCACGGCGCGTTCTCCGGTCAGCAACGGCGCCGTGGCGGGGATCGCAAGCGGTAATTCGAAGGAGCCTGTCGCAATCTCGCCGGCCGGCTCCAGCGGCATCGAGCAGATTGGACACTCACCGGGTTCGGCTTGCAGCACTTCGGGGTGCATCGGGCAGGTGAACATCTCGCTCATCAGGTCCCGCGCACTCGATTGCGCATTCGTTCCCAGGCCGACCGAAATGTGCGCCGAGGCGAACATGCCCGGCTTGAGCCGGAGATCTTCGTTCGACACCACCACCCTGACGCGCACCGTGCGCGAAGGTTGACGCAGCATCGGATGGATCAGAGAGATTCGTCCGATGAAGGTCTCGCCCGGGTACGCCGCAACGCTGAAGCGCACTTCTTGACCACTCCGCAGCCAAGAGAGATCACTTTCGTACGCGTCGAGTTCGAGCCACAGCGTGTGAATGTCCGCGATACGGAACAGCACCGAACCTTCGTTCACCCAGCCGCCCTCCTGCGCGAGCTTCTCGATCACGATCCCGCCGGCCGGCGCGTACAGCGTGAGTCGCACCTGCGGGGAGCCCCGTTCGAGGACCCCTTCGATTTGGGCGTCAGTGAGGCCGAGCAGCCGCAGTTTGCTGCGCACCGCTTCCAAGGTCGCCACCGAAGTCCTGCGCAGGTCTTCGAGCGGACTCTGAGCGAGCCGCTCGACAGAGCGTGCGGCCTGGAGCAATTCTTCCTGCGCCGCGAAGAGCTTGGGACTGTAGATCTCGGCCATGTGTTCACCTTCACGCACCGGAACACCCGTCGAATCCACGAACAAGCGATCCAGGCGCCCCGGCATCCAAGCGGTCAAGTCCGAGAGCCGCGTTTCGTCGTAGGCGATCTTCCCGACCATTCGCAGATCCAAGTCCAGAGCGCGCCGCTCGACCACGAGCGTGCGCACGTCAGCGAGCGCAGCGGCGCTCGCTGAAAGCGGCAGAGTGCGCGGGTCAGTTGTCCTCGAGTCGCCCTGCGGCACCGGAATCAAATCCATGCCGCAGATCGGGCACTTGCCGGGTTGTGGGGAACGAATCTGTGGGTGCATTGAGCAGGTCCACACCTCGACCGCGGCCTCGTTGGGAGCCGCTTGCGCGGTCTCGGCTTCGTGATCGTGAACTCCGCCGCCACGGATCGCCCAGCCGGTGAAGCCGGCGCCGAAAAGGAGCAGCAGTGCGAGCGCGAGGTAAGCGAAGGGAAAACGAGTCGGA
>JAQBVK010000105.1 GCA_027623585.1 Planctomycetota bacterium | reverse complement strand
CGTGCCCGCGCTGCATCAGCGTGATGCCGCGCCAGAAGGACAATTCCACCTGCTCCGGATAGAGCTCTTCGGCTCGCGCGTAAGCGGTGAGAGCCTCCGCAAGGTCGCCGCGTTCCAACGCGGCATCGCCCGCATTCGCAGCCTCGTAGGCGCGATGGATCCGCAACAAGCGCCGCAACTCCTGCAGCGGCTCGACGTGATCCTCCACACGCAACTCCAACTGCACTCCCTGCCACGATGCGGCCCCGCGCGTGCCATCCACGATCAAGATCGCCGCGCTTTGACGCCCGCGCAGATCGCCGCCCGCCCGTTGCGCGCCATCCAACGCCGCGAGCAATCGCTCGGCAAAGTCCCCTTCCGCAGCCTCATACGCAGCCGCCATCGCCGGCACCACGCCGTCATCGGTCATGATGTTCGCCTGGCACGAGTACGCCGCGCCAGTGCGATGGCTCGCGCTCGCGATGCAGGACGGTCCGGTCCACGCGGCGACGCGCCCCTGCGCATCCACCACCGCAACCTGCCGCACGTCACGCCCACGATCGGCCTGCACGCGCTTGTCGAGCGCTTCTTGCGGAGCGATCCCTTCACGCAGGTCCGCGAGCAGCTCCGGCCCGTAGGCCGCGCGCGCGAAGGACTGCGTCGCGACCGCGCCGACGCCCGCCTCGGCCCAGGTCACGATGCTTCCGACCGAAAACCAGTGCGACTGCACCGCCACGCCCAGCGCGCCCGTGAGCGGATCGCGCGCGACGATCGAAAAGGTCGAGACCGGCTGCACCGGTTCGGGGGTCGCAACCGGCTGCTGCGGTGCGAGCAAGAAAACGGTGAGCAGGTACGCAATCATGGAATCAGCGAGGGCGCAATTCGCGCCCGAGAGCGGCCTGCAAAGCCGCGATGAATTCTTCGCGACTGAAAGGCTTCATCAAAAAGCCTTCCGCCCCGATCGCAGTGAAGGCCATGCCCAAGGTCTCGCCGCCGGCAACGCCGGTGATGCCCAGAACCTTGGGCCGCCTCGGAAGATGCTGCAGGCGGCGCAGCAACTCGATTCCATCCATCCCGGCCATTACCAGATCGGTGACGAGCAGATGCACCTCGCCGCTCTCGATCAAGGCCAGCGCTTCCTTGCCCGAGGGCGCCGTGAGTAGCTCGACGTCGTAGCGCGCCAGCCACACCGCCAGCAGTTCCAGAATGCCTGGATCATCGTCCACCGCAAGACAGCGGAGCGCTCCGGCGGTGCGAGCGACTGGCCGGACATGCTCGCGAGAGCCCGGCTGCGCCGGCTGTTCCGGCTGATGCTGCGAGGAGTCGTCGGACGCCGGTGCGTCGCGGTCCTCGACGGCAGCCGAGGCCAGGAGGGCGGCGGATTCGAATGTGCGCATCCGATAGGATGCTATGGCCGAAAGGGGTTCAGGCCAAGCCCATTCATGGCAGAACGAGTCTCGGAGACCGATTCCTCGCGCACACGGTGGCGCGACTGGTTCGAAGATTCCTACGCGTGGAGTCGCGCGAGGCGCGCTCGCCTCTTCACGCTGGTCGCAGCAACGCAGTTCGCCGTGCTCGCCGTGGTCGGCGGCGTGGCGGCCGCGTTCGGCTCCAACGAGTTCGGATTCCGCTGGGCCGGCCGATCCTTATTCGTGATCAGCGGCTTCTGTGCGCTGCTGTTCTTGCCGCTCGCGTGGCGCGGACTGGTTCTCGAACGGCGTCAAAGCGAAGCGCGCGGCTATTTGATCGGCGTCTCTCATCTCTACGGACTGCTGATGGGCGGCTGCTTGTACTTGGCCGGACCTTTCAGCGGCGTGACTTGGCTGACGATCACGGCTTCTTCCCTTTCGGTTCTGATTGGCCTCGGCACTGCGCCGGCGCTTCGCCTGCTCGGCAGCCTCGCCTTCGCGTTGTTCGCTGCGACCAGCGCCGGCATGGCCGGTTGGATTCCGAACGAACCTCTGCTGGAGCTTCCAGCCGGCGCGGTCGTGCATCCGCTGCGTTACGCAGGCACGCTGCTGGTGCACATCTTCGCCGCCGTGGCGAGCCTCGCGCAGCTCGGTTTCCTCGCGATCATGCTGCGCAACCGTGAGCGCAAGTTCCGCGGCCTCTCTTCGCGCGACCCACTGACCGGCATCGCCAATCGGCGCATCATGATGGAGCGGCTCGAGGAGTCTTGGTCACGTGTGCAGCGCCACCACGAGCCTCTGGCGATCGCCGTCGCCGACGTGGATCACTTCAAAGTCGTGAATGACAAATTCGGCCACCCCACCGGCGACCGCGTGTTGAAGCAAGTTGCGCAGGTCCTGCGCACCAGCCTGCGCGGTGAGGACACGGTGGGCCGCTGGGGCGGCGAAGAATTCATGATCCTGTTGCCCTTGCAGGGTTTGGTGTCCGCAAAGGCGGCGCTCGAACGCTGCCGCGTGCAGATTCAGAGTGCGCCGGTCGAATCCGAAGACGGCCGCCCCGTGCGCGTGACCGCGTCCTTCGGACTCGCGCTGCTCCCCGGCGATCCCGCCACGACGATCCAAGAACTCGTCGCCGCTGCCGACGCCGCGCTGTATCGCGCCAAGCGCAACGGGCGCAACCGCGTTGAAGTCGCGCCCAGCGCTCAGCGCGCCTCAGCCTGAGGCACTCCCCAGCCGAGACTCAGGTCGCGTTCCAGATCGCGCCAACCGGCGTGAACGTGATTGGAATCGCCCATCGCAGTAGTCCATTCGATCACCAACCGCGGCGTTTGCACGCGGAAGCCATGGGCGGCGCCGCGTTCGTAGGAGCCCATCCAAGCAAAGTGGATTTCCTCGACCTGCTCGCGCGCCTGTTCGAGTAGTGCGTGGCCGCCGAGCTCGGGATGCACGTCACCGAGGAAGCATGAAATCAAGAGCAGCAAATCGCGGCGCTGAGCTTCGTCGAGCTGCTTGCCGGCGATGCCCGCAGGATCCAAACGATGGAGCGGAGTGCCGGGCGGCAGCAGCAGTTCGCGCGGCGCTTCGACCGCCACGTGGGCTACGCGGCGTTGCTCGGCGCTCAAGCTCCTGAACAAGGCGCGCGCCGTGTCCTCCCGCGCGGCAAGGACGCGCTGCCCCTCCCGCTCTCCTTCGGGGACGCGCAGAGGATTCGCCCCGAGAAAGCAGGGACTGAAGCCGAACGCCCCATGCCCGTCGGTGGCGACCGTGATCGAAACATGATGCCCCTCGAAACGGAAAGCCCATGGCGCATTCGCGGACGGCTCGCCGAAGACCGCCAGTTCGTAGAGCAGCGGATTGCGGTAGTCGGCTTTCTGGCCACGGCGCTCCGCCATCTCCCGCAACACCGTGTCCAGTTCCTGCACCTTGCCGATCTGCGCCTGCCCATCGTTTCCGAGCGCCGCCCGCAGCAGCAGTCCGACCGCGATGCGCTGCTCGGCGGTGAGCTCCAGCAGCGGAATGCCCGGACGCTCGCGCGGCGTGAAGTGCCAGTCGGCACGCTCAGCGGCGGCGAGCGAAAACTGCGCCCGCGCCTTCTGTTCCGGAGTCATGGACTCGAGCACGGCGCGGGCGGCGGCGGCCACCGCTTCGGCCGGAGTCCGGGCCGGGTCTTGATGCGCCCATCCCCAGCTCAGGGAGAGCGTCGAAGCGAGCAGCAACACGAGGCGGGCACGCATGATCCCAGTCTAGCCAGCAACCCCCCGACCGCTGCTAGAATCCGGCACCCTTGTCCTAGAGGATTCGTGATGAAAGCCGATTGCCCGGTGTGCGGCGCGACCATCAGCCGCCAGATCGACATGGTGGTAGGAGAACTGCTCGAGTGCACCGATTGCGGCACCGAGTTGGAAGTCCTTTCCCTCACTCCGTTCGTGCTCGCGGAAGCGCCGCAGGAAGAAGAGGACTGGGGCGAGTGAACCCAACATCTGCCACGGCCAAGGCCCACTCCGGCGCGCGCATCCGCGTCGCCTTGTTGCACTCATTGATGCGCAAGGACGAGAAGCTGATTCTCGAGGCCTTCACAAAGCGGCCCGAAGCCGAGGTGGTGCTCGTGGACGACCGCGCCATTTCCTTCAACATCGGCCGCGATCGCTACGACTACGACGTGGTGCTGGAACGCAGCATCAACCACTCGCGCGCCTTTCACGCCATCCGTCTCTACGAAAGCGCCGGGATTCCGTGCGTCAATCGCGGAGACGTGGCGCGCATCTGCGGCGACAAGTTGCTGACTTCGATCGCGCTCGCGGACCACGGCGTACCGCAGCCCGAAGTGCGCGTGGCCTTCACCGAGGAATCCGCGTTGCAGGCGATGGAGGAAATGGGCTACCCGGTGGTCTTGAAGCCCGCGGTGGGCTCTTGGGGCCGCCTGCTCTCGAAGATCAACGATCGCGACGCCGCCGAAACGGTGCTCGAGCACAAGACCGTGCTCGGTTCCTACCATCACTCGATCTTCTACATCCAGAAGTACGTCGAGAAGCGCGGGCGTGACCTGCGCGCCTTCGTGGTCGGCGACGAGTGCATTGGCGCGATCACGCGCAGTTCGCCGCACTGGATCACCAACACCGCGCGCGGCGGCGTGACTTCCAAATACCCGGTGACGCCGGAACTTGCAGATCTCGCGCTCCGGGCCGCGCACGCGGTCGGCGGCGGAGTGGTGGCGCTCGACGCCTTCGAGACCCCGGATGGACTGATCGCCAACGAAGTCAACTACACGATGGAGTTCAAGAACAGCGTGGAAGTGACGGGCGTGGACATTCCCGGACGGATCGTGGATTTCGCACTGCGCGCCGCGCGCGGGGCCGTTGCCGTCTGAGGTCCGCGTTTCGATCGCCGGCGCTTCGGGCTACACCGGCGGTGAACTGATTCGGCTGCTGCTCGCGCACCCCGGCGTGCGCATCCAGCAGGTCAGCTCACAGCGCTTCGCGGGCAAGAGCGTCGGCAAGGTGCATCCCAATCTGCGCAAGGGCACGGACTTGAGTTTCAGTCCGCTCGAGGAGATGCAGCCCTGCGATGCGCTGTTCCTCTGCCTCCCCCACGGCGAGTCATCGAAGCGCAAGGATTGGGTAGACGGAATCGCGCCGCGCGTGGTGGACCTTTCCGCCGACTTCCGGCTTGCGGACGCCGCGCTCTACGAGCGTTGGTACGGCAAGCCGCATCCGCATCCGGAACTGCTCGGCAGCTACGTCTACGGGATTCCGGAACTGCACCGGGAAGAAATGCGCGGCGCGATGCGCGTGTCAAGCGCGGGTTGCAACGCCACCGCGACGATCCTCGGCCTGCATCCGCTCTACGCGGCGGACGTGGTCGAACTCGACCGCACCGTGGTCGAAGTGAAGGTCGGCAGCAGCGAGGGCGGCAACGAGTCCGGTCCCGCCACCCACCACCCGGAGCGCTCCGGCTGCGTGCGTTCCTTTGCACCCACCGGCCACCGCCACACCGCGGAGATGATTCAGGAGCTCGGCCGAGGGCGTGAAATTGCGATCCATTTCTCCGCAACATCCATCGACATGGTGCGCGGCGTGCTCGCCACATCTCACGTCTTCCTGAAACAAGACCTCGACGAGAAGGCGATCTGGAAAATCTATCGCGAGGCCTACGGCGGCGAGCCCTTCATCCGCATCGTCAAGGAGCGCGACGGCAACTACCGCTTCCCCGAGCCGAAAATCCTCGCCGGCACCAACCTCTGCGACGTCGGCTTCCAACGCGATCCGGCCTCGAACCGCTTGGTGGTGGTGTCTGCAATCGACAACCTCATGAAAGGCGCGGCCGGGCAGGCCGTGCCAGCCTTCAACCTGATGTGCGGCTTCGAGGAAACGACGGCGCTCGGCTTCCTCGGCCTGCACCCGATTTGATCCGGCGATGTGCCGGATCCTCTACGTCGCCGCCGAGCGGCCCTTCGACCCGCGCGAAGTGCTGAAACCTTTCGCCGCGCTCTCGCAGGCGAGCAAGGAATACCAGGGCCACGGCTGGGGCTGCGCATCGTGGACCGGCACGGCGTGGAGCCTGCATCATGACGTGCGCCCAATCTGGGAATGCGCCCTTCCCGCGCTGCCGCCGACCACACGCCTGGTTGCGCACGCGCGCAGCGCCTTCGAGGACCGCGACGTGCGCGTCGAAAACAACATGCCCTTCCTGGAGAACGGTTGGGTGTTTGCCTTCAACGGCGAGTTGCGCGGCGTGCGCATTCGCGAAGAAGGCCGCATCGGCGCCGAAAAGCTTTTCCGTTTCATCCAGCGCTTCGCGGTCGGTCACGGCATGGAGGCTGCGCTGCGCAAAGCCCTTCCGATCGTCGAGCAGCGCTCGACGCGCGTACGCGCGATGAACATGATTCTTGCCGGCGCAGAAGACGCTTTCGTCGCCAGCCTGCACCGTGAGGACCATGAGTACTTCAGCTTGCACCGCAAGCGCTCCGGCGGCACTCTGATGCTCTGTTCGGAGCCCTTTCCGGGCGAAAGCGGCTGGGAGCCGCTACCGAACGACTGCGTGGAGGTGTTGGCATGATCCTGGTCAAACTCGGCGGCGGCGCGACGCTCAATCTCGCGGGCGCGGCGGATGATCTTGCCGCGCTTGGTCAGCCCTGCGTGGTGGTGCACGGCGCGAACGCGTTGCGCGACGAGTTGGCCGCCAAGCTCGGCGTCGAACGGCGCACGCTGATCTCGGTGAGCGGCATCAGCAGCGTCTACACCGATGACGACGCGCTCGACGTGATGCTGATGGCCTACTCCGGTCTGCGCAACAAGCGGCTAGTGGAACTGCTGCAGACGCGCGGCGCGAACGCGGTCGGTTTGAGCGGGCTCGACGGCCGCATCGTGCAGGGCCGCCGCAATCGCGGCATCCGCGTGCGCGACGGCGAGAAGCAGCGCATGGTGCACGACGTTTCAGGCAAGCCGCATTCTGCCGGCCCGCTGCTCGGCATTCTGCTCGAACACGGCTATCTGCCGGTGTTGACCATGCCGATCTCGGACGAGAACGGCCACGCAATCAACGCCGAGAACGACGACGTGGTGGCGGTGCTCGCCGAAACGCTGAAGCCGGACTGCGTGGTCCACCTGATCGAGGCGCCCGGCTTCCTCGCCGACCCCGCCGATCCTGCCTCTCTGATCCGCGAGATCCCGCGCGCTGAGTTCGAACGCCGCGAAGCTGCCACCGAAGGCCGCATGAAGCGCAAGATGATGGCGATCCGCCGACTGTTCGACGGCGGCGCGCGCGAAGTGCGGATCGCCGACGGCCGCACCGAGCATCCCTTACGAGACGCGCTGGCCGGCGCGGGAACGGTGATCCGATGAGCCAGAACTCCGCCGACCTCGAGCACGCGCACCTGCTGAACGTGTTCCCCAAGCGTCCGGTCACGATCGTGCGCGGCGACAACGCGCGGCTCTGGGACGACCGCGGGCGCGAGTACCTCGACTGCGTGAGCGCGCACGGCGTCAGTAATCTAGGTCACGGCCATCCGCACGTGCTCGCGGCGGTGCGCGAGCAGGCGACGCGGTTGATCGCGCTCTCGAACGCTTTCAGCAACGACCGTCGGGCCGAACTCGCCGCGAAGCTCGCGGCGATCGCGCCGGCAGGCCTGAATCGCGCCTTCCTCTGCAACTCCGGCACCGAAGCGGTGGAAGCAGCGCTCAAGTTCGCGCGCTTCAGCACCGGCCGCACCGAGTTCGCCTGCGCGATGCGTTCCTTCCATGGGCGCAGTTTCGGCGCGTTGAGCGCGACCTTCCGCAAGGAGTACCGCGAGCCCTTCGATCCGCTGGTACCGGGCTTCGCATTCGCTCCCTATAACGATCTCGCCAAGTTCGACGCGCTGATCACCGATCGCACCGCCGCCGTGATCCTAGAGCCGATTCAGGGCGAGGCCGGAGTGCACCTCGGCGATCCCGAGTTCTTCCAGGGCGTGCGCCGCCTCTGCGACGAGCGCGGCGCGCTGCTGATCTTCGACG
>JAQBVK010000104.1 GCA_027623585.1 Planctomycetota bacterium | reverse complement strand
CGCTCGCCAGCCGCAGCAATCCGGCCGCGGCGATCATGTGGAAGACCCAATCCACGAACACCACGCCGGTCGTGAGTTGGTCGAGCGAGTTGCCGCGCGCTGCCCACAGCACCAGGATTGCCAACGCGCCCGCGACCACGATCGCCAAACTCGGCACGCCGCGCTGCGTGTCGAGACGCGCGAGCCGCTGCGGGAACAAACCGTCACGCGCGAGCGCGAAGTAGGCGCGCGGCGCAGTGAGTAGCTGTGAGTTCGCGATCCCGAAGGCGCTGACCGCCAGGGCGAGAGCGGCGAACCTTCCGACGGCGGGAAAGATGCGCGCCACCGCATCCGCCGCCACCGAAGACGAGCGCGCCACTTCCGCAGCGGGCATCAATTGGAAGTAAGCCGCGTTCGCCGCCAGGTAGCCGAGGATCACGATGCCCACGCCGACCAGGATCGCGAGCGGAATCGTGCGCTCGGGGCGCCGGACTTCGCCGCCCACCCAGGTCACTTGGTGAAAACCGCCGTAGGAGAAGAGCGTCGCCGCGAGACCGGCGATCCAAGGCGCATCCGACGGCGGCGCGTCCGGGGCGGTGGATGCAATCACTTCCGGCGGCACGAAGATCACGTAGATCGCCAGCATCGCGAGGAAGATCAGCATGCCGACCTTCACCGCCGAAGTGACGGTCTGCACCCAAGCGCCCGGCCGCACGCCCGCCAGGTTCACCGCGGCGAGCAGCAGGATGAAACCGGTTGCCGCGAGACGCGCTTGATCGTCGCTCCAACTCTGGCCGAGCGCCACGCCGAGGTTGTGCGCGCCGAAGAACGCGATCAGCGCCAGCACTCCGGTCTGGATCGCGCCGATCAGAGACCAGCCGAACAGGAAGGCCGGCATCGGCCCCCACATCTTGCGCAGAGCGACCAGCTCGCCGCCGCTCTCCGGATAACGCTTCCCGATTTCGGCGAAGGCGAAGGCGCCGGCCAGCGCAATGCCGCCGCCGAGCGTCCACAGGCCGAGGGCGCCCCAGGCCGAACCCGCGATCGCCGCGACCTTGGCCGGGGTGAAGAAGATCCCTACCCCGACGATCGCGCCGATCACGATCCCGGTGGCGTGAACCGGACCGAGCACCCGGTTCGGGGCCGCGGCGGGATCCGGCTTCGGCGGTGCGGCGGGATTCACCGGCCGCTCACCGTATCCACGCGGGGAGTGCTAGTGTGGGTGCTCCTTTCCCCAATCAAACCCCTCACACCATGAAAAGCATCCTGTTCGTCTCCCTCCTCGGGGCAGCACTCGCCGCTACCCCGCTCTCTGCGCAACAGACGCGCGCAGCCCAACAACTCGACGTCAATGGAACCGGCTCGGGCCTCGGGCCTTCGATTTCCACGTCGGGCGATTTGACCGCCGCGATCTGGAACGACGGCAGCACCGGCGGCAGCAACCACGTTTACGTCAGCACCTCCGACGGCCGCGGCCTGACTTGGACCGCGCCGGTGCAGGTGGATCAAGATCCTGGCGCCGCCAAGAAGTACACGCAGTCCGACTCGGTCCACGTGTTTGGCGACTCGATCTACGTGTTCTGGTCCGACGAACGGAACAGCACCACCACCGACGAGATCTTCTTCAACGTCAGCCACGACCGCGGCGTGACCTGGGGCACGGAACAGCGCATGGACAAAGGCTATCCGGCGGGCACCGGCGCGATCCGCGACTGGCGCGTCGGCGCGCAACAAGGCTTCTCCGCTGGCAACGATCTGTTCGTGCTGATGCAGTCGGTGGATCCGACCAATTCTGCAGACGAAGAATTGCACATCGCCATCACTACGGACGGCGGAACCACCTGGGGCAACGCCCCGATGCCTGATCCGCTGCTGACCAGCGGCGACGTGGACAACATCGGCATCGCGATCGACGGCGCCTTCATCCACCTGGCTTGGGCGGGCGATGGCTTCGGAGGCTCCTCCTTCGACGCCCTCTACTACCAGCGTTCCGACAACTTCGGAGTGACTTGGTCCAACGCCAATCCGATCATTCTTTCGAGTGCGCCTGCGGGCGGTGGCGACGTCGAGTTCGAAGTGCACGTGGACACCGACAACACCAGCTCGCTGGTCGCCGTCGGTTGGCTCGAAGAGCGCATTTCGACCACCGAAGAAGAGGTGCGCTGCATCATCTCCGATGACCTCGGCATCACCTGGCCGGCTGCGGACACGCTGATCGGCCAGTACACCGCAGGCACCCACGATGCGGACGGCATGGACGTGCGCGTCGCCAGCGGCAACGTGCTGGTGGTCTGGGACGACAATCGCAGCGGCAGCGACTTGATCTACGCCGCTCGCACCACCGACGAAGGCGCGACTTGGGATCCGGACGTGCAGGTCTCGAGCGCGAACGGCGGCGGCTTCCCGGCCTTCGCACCGAACGGCGGCGGCTCCACCCTCGCGTTGACCTATACCACCAACGTCTTCCCGAACATCGCGGAGGCTTCTCTCTCCAGCGACGCGGGCACGACCTGGCTGGTGGGCGTGGCGACTTCCGCCACCGTGGCCGACGTCGACTTCGCCGTAGTGGCGTGGAACAGTTTCTACGGCAACTTGATGTCGGTCTGGCTCGACGACCAGCTCGGCACCAACCACGTGTACGTGGGAGGCTATCGTCCGCAGACGCTGACGCCGGTCGGCACCTTCGCGGCCGGACAGCCGATCAACTTCACGGGCGCGCGCTTCGCCGGCGTGCTACCGCGCGGCGGCGTGCTGATCTCTGGCGCGGCCGGTGACGGCATCGTGTTGACGGATGGCCGCAAGACCGGGCTCTCGCAGCACAGTTTCTTCACCAGTGCGGTCGGCTTCCTCGGAAGCGCGCTCTCGGGCGCGATGCAGCCGGACGGCTCCTTCGCAACGCCGACGATCAACCTGCCGGGCGGCATCGCTCCCGGCACCACGCTGCATTTCGTGGGCATCGAGTTCTTGAACAATAACAACGTCGGCCCGATCAGCGACGTCGTCACTTTGGTCACCACCTAGCGGTTCGCTCTACTCCGGCCAATCGTCGGAGCGGAACGAGGACGCGGGCAGCCCGGCTCCATTGGCCAGGCTGCCCGCGTCCGCTTCTCCCCAGCAGTAGCGCGCGGCGGCCGGCGCCGAGACCTCGGCGCTGCGCAGCACCACGGTGTCGCCCACGATGCGCGCTTCGGCGGAGTGGAAGACTTTGTCCTCGCCAGCCAGCGTGAAGTTCGCCAACGTCGTGCCGCCGAGACTCTGCAGTCCAGCCGCATGCTCGAAGTGCAGCACCATCTCAGCACCCTTCGCTTCAGCCGCGCGCAGCATCGGCCCGCTCGCTTCGAAGCCTGAGCGCGCGTAAGGACCGGCAAGCGCCCAACGTGCAAGCCGCTCACCCACCACTTCTTTCTGGATCGGGTGAATGTTGCCGGGGTCGCCGACGTCCATCGTCACGGCCATGCCTGAGTTCGGGATCGCCGCCAGCGCGAGCAGCTGCGCCTCGCGTAGACGCGCCGGCCTCTCGCCCGCGCCGTAGTTGAAGGGCGCGATCTGCACCCAGTAGAAGGGGAAGTCGCCTTGCCCCCACGCCGCGCGCCACGAGCGCACCATGTCTGGGAACAGGGAACGATATTGGTGCCAGCGGCTGACGTTGGATTCGCCTTGGTAGAAAATCGCGCCGCGGATTCGATAGCGCGTCACCGGCGAGAGCATGCCGTTGTAGAGCGCGGTCGGCGAGTTCTGGTTGAACCACGCTTGGCGCGGGAACTCGCCGAGTTCGCCGAGCGTCGCACCGCGTTTCATCTTCCAGGGACCGGCCAAGGAGACCGCGCCGTCGGGTTGCCCGTGACGGTAGATGCGCAAGGCCTCCGGCGGTCCGGACAATCCGCCGGCGCCTCCGGTGTCCACCACGCGCAGCGCGAGAGTCACGCGACGGCCGATGAGGCTTTCTTGATAGACCTCGTACTGGCGCGGCGTCTGCCAGGCGCCGTCCTGCTGCGTGGCGCCGCTCGGTTTGCCGCCGGCCCAGAGGGTGTCGCAGTCGTCGATCGCGCCGAGCTCTGCCACCATGTCGTGCTTCCCCCACGCCTCGGGGATCTCGACGGTGCGGCGATACCAAACCACGCCGTCGTGGCCCGCGAGTTCGCCGCTCCAACTACCCGGCAGTTGCGCCTCTTCCCAACTCGAGTCGTCAAAGTCCGCGGCCGCCCAGCCGGAGCGTGAGCCTTCATCAGTGCGCTCGAGTTTCTCCCACCACGCGCGCTGCATCGCCGCCACCGAAGCGCCGGCGTTCGCGCCGTCGGCGCGCGCCGCCTTGATGCGCGCGAGTTCCAAGTCGAAGTCGCCGCGCTTGGCGAGAAACTCTTCACTAGTCCACGCTTCGGCGAGCGTGCCGCCCCAATTGCAGCCGATCAAGCCGATCGGCACTCCCGGCATTTCTCGGCGCAGCGCGGCGCCGAAGAAGAAGCCGATCGCGCTCATGCGCGGCGCGACCTGCGGCGTCACCACCTGCCAGGATCCGGTGCTGTCCGACATCGGCGCCAGCGTCACCGCATGGGCCACGTCGAACCAACGCATGTCGGGATAGTCCGCGGCTGCCGCCGCCTCGGCGCCGCCTTCGACGCCGTTGCCGACGCCCGGGCCGAGCGTCCACTCCATGTTCGACT
The DNA here is from genome assembly GCA_027623585.1 of Planctomycetota bacterium. Lineage (GTDB taxonomy): Bacteria > Planctomycetota > UBA1135 > UBA1135 > UBA1135 > JAQBVK01. Next base: position 3,296 of record JAQBVK010000104.1, on the reverse strand, counting down.
GTCCGCCGCACACCCAGACCTCGCCGAGCAAGACGTCGCTAAGAGTGCGCGCGCCGCTCGGACTCGAGATTTCGATGACGTGCGGCCCCGGCTGATCGGCGGGCGTCTTCAGCATCAAAGACCATGAGCCATCGTCACCGGCGACGGCGCTCTCCTGATGCTCCATCCAAGAGGGCAGCACGCTGATCGGGTTGCCGGGCTTCGCCCAACCCCAGATTCGCACCTGCGCGTCGCGCTGAAGCACCATGTGATCGCCCACCAGCGCGGGCAGGCGCAGGGCGGAAGGATCCTGCGGAAGCAGAGCGAGGAGAACGGCGATCAGCATGGCGCCAGCCTAGCCGTGCCGCGATACTGCGCCGATGACGGAGGCTCCGCGAGACCCGAACTGGGGATGCGCGCCGTGTGATGAACGCGAGCGGCGCTTTCTCGAAGGACCGCAGTCGCGCCTCTTCGAACTCTTCCGCGCGCTGCGGATCTTCCGCGAGTTCGTGTATGGCTTCCGGGCGCTGCACTTCGTCGGTCCGTGCGTGACGGTGTTCGGCTCCGCGCGCACGCCGGAAACGGATCCTCAGTACGAGGTCTCGCGCGAGATCGGAGCCGGCCTTGCAGCGATGGGCTTCACGACCCTGACCGGCGGTGGTCCAGGAATCATGGAAGCCGCCAATCGCGGCGCGCACGAGGCGGGCGGGCGCAGCATCGGCTGCAACATCGAATTGCCGCAAGAGCAAGAGCCCAATCCCTACGTGGACAAATGGATCAGCTTCAGGCACTTCTACGTGCGCAAAGTGATGCTGGTGAAATATTCGCACGCCTTCATCGCGCTCCCCGGCGGCTTCGGCACGATGGACGAAATCTTCGAGACCGCAACCCTGATCCAGACCAAGAAAATCAACCCTTTCCCGCTGATCTTGGTGGATCGCGCCTACTGGTCGCCGCTGCTCGATTTCGTGCGCGAACGCATGCTCGCCGCCGGCAACGTCGGCACCGACGATCTCGAGCTGCTCGACCTCGTCGACACCGCCGAGGAAGCGCTCGCGATCGTGCGCGCGCGCGCCTTGCCCGCAGCGGTAGCGCGACTGCGCCGCCCGCCGCATCCCAGTCGCGTGCTGCGAGAAGCCTGAGCCCGCAGGCGGCGGTTACAGCAGCGGCGTGAGCAAGCCGGCCGCGTTCTCCGCGACGTGCCGCCACCCTGCCCGCTGGCGCCAGACCTCCAGCTCCACCTGACGCGAGCGCTCCAAGTAGCTGCGCTGCAACTGGCGCAATCGGCTCGCGAAGTCGTCATCGTAGACCACCGTGCTCACTTCGAAGTTGAGATCAAAGGAGCGCCGGTCCATGTTTGCGGTGCTCACCACCGCGAGCTGGCGGTCGACCGTGAGGGTCTTCGCGTGCAGCAGCCCGGGCAGATACTCGTAGATCTGCACGCCGGCCGTCATGAGGTCCTCGTAATAGGAGCGGCTCGCCAACGCCACCAACCGGGAATCATTGCGCGCCGGCACCACCAGCGTGGTGGATACCCCGCAGCGCGCGATCGCCATCAGCGCGTGATAGATCGGCGTGTCCGGAACGAAGTACGGCGTCGTCAGGATCACCTCTTCGCGCGCGGTGTGCAGCGCGGTCAGCGTCAGCTCGCGCATCGCCTCGTTCTGCCCGATCGGTCCGGTGCCCGCGACCTGGACCAGCGCGCCCGCTCTTCGCTCCGTGGCCAGCGGCGTAAGCAGAAGCGAGGGATCTGCTTCGGTTTCCATCACCCAATCTTGCGCGAACAGACTCTCGAGGTCGTGCACGGCCGGCCCCTGCACGCGGATCATCAGATCCACCCACGGCGCATACTCCGGCTTCAGAGCAAAACTCGCCGAGGCCAGATTTTGACTGCCGGTGTAGCCCACCGCACCGTCGATGACAACGATCTTGCGGTGGTTGCGCAAATCCATGCGCGCCAAAGTCAGCCGCCACAACCGCACTGGTAGAGCTTCCACCACCTCCACGCCGCAGGCACGCAACTCGGAGCAGGTCCGGGTGTGAAAGAATTCGCGCGAGCCGACGCCGTCGAGCAGGACGCGGCAGCACACGCCACGTGACGCCGCGCGGACGAGGGCGTCCGCGATCCGCCGGCCGGAGGCATCGTCGAGCCAGATGTAGAACAACAGATGCGCCTGCTGCTTCGCCGCATCGAGGTCCCGCTCGAGCGCGGCGATGAAGCCGTCGGCGTTCGCAAACAGGTCGAGCCGGTTGCCAGCGCGCACCGGCTGACCCTGTCCCTGTTCGATCAGCGTGGCCAGCCGCTCAAAGGCGTCCGGCACCTCCGCGTCGGGCTGACGGCCAAGCGCCGCGCGGCGCAAGTCGTTCGCGCCGATTGCCGCGCACACCTCGGTGTAGCGACGCCGCCTCAGTCCGCCCAAACGGGCGCGGCCGAACAGCAGATAGGCTGGCGCGCCCACCAGCGGAAAGGAGAAGCCGACCACCAGCCAAGCAAGGCGCCCAGACGGCCCCAAGCCCTTGTGCAACAGCACTGCGATCGCGAGCAGCACTCGCAACATGTACTCGGCAACGAGTCCCCAGGGCACGATGCCAGTCTAGGAAAGAAAGCCGTGCAGTTCGCGCAGATCGCGGACGCAGAGATCGGCGATGGCGCGCCACGCCGAGTCCCCGACTGGATCCAGCAGCACCGTCGCGGTTCCGGCGGTGCGACCGGCCTGGAGGTCATAGACCGCGTCGCCCACCATGACTCCGTCCTCGGGAGTCGCCCCCCATCCGCGCAGCAGCTGCAAGACCGCGTCCGGCGCGGGTTTCGGTGCGCCGTCGTCTCGCGTGTGGACGTCCTCAGGCGCGAAGAATTCCGCGAGTCCAATCTTGGCGAGCGTGCCCAGGGTGTTGCGCCGTCCATTGCGCGTGACCAGGCCGAGGCGGCCTCCGCGCGCGCTCAGGCTGGCGAGCAACTCACCCGCGCCCAGCTGAGCTTGCGCCAACTCCACGTAGCGCCAACCAATCTCGTCGAGCAGGGGCCGGAGCCGCGCCTGCTCTCCAGCGGGAAGAGCGGCAAGCCCCTCCAAGGTGCCGACACCCTGCGGCAATCCGAGCTCACGCCGCATGGAATCAAAATCATGGACGGGAACCGTGAGGGTCCCGTCCATGTCGAAGATCCAACATCGGCGCGTGCGAAGCACGTCCATCGGATCAAGCAGCTAGGTTGCTGCGGTGAATGCGAAGGTCGAGAACGACTAGTAGTCGTCCCGTCCGCCGCCGCCGCCGCCGCCGCCGAAGTCATCGCCTTCAAAGCGACGCTTGGACTTGCCGCC
>JAQBVK010000103.1 GCA_027623585.1 Planctomycetota bacterium | reverse complement strand
GTACAGTAGCCCGCCGCGCATGGAAGATCTCCAAGCTTTTGTCGACGCTCTGAAGGAGCGCCTGCCGATCGAGGCGGTGGTGGGGCAACGCGTGCGACTCACGCGCCGCGGCAATCGCTACTGGGGACTGTGTCCCTTCCACGCCGAGAAGTCGCCGTCGTTTTCGGTCGAAGCCAGCAAGGGTTTCTACAAGTGTTTCGGCTGCGGCAAGGGCGGCGACGTGATCACCTTCGTGCGCGAGACCGAGGGCCTCGAGTTCATGGAGGCGTTGCGAGTGCTCGCGGATCAGGCCGGTGTCGCGATGCCCGCGGCCACGCCCGGCGCGGGGAATCGCGAGTCGGCCGATCTGCGCAGCCATGCGCGTGAGGCGCTCCAGCTCGCGCGCCGCTTCTACGTTGAGCGCCTGCGTTCGCCCGAAGCCGAGGGCGCGCGCGCGTATCTGAGTGGCCGCGGCATCACCGAAGAGACGGCGCAACGATTCGCGCTGGGTTGGGCGCCGCGCGACCGTCAGTCGCTGATTGGCGCCTTGCGCGCCAAACAGATCCCGGAAGCGGCGATGGAGATGGCGGGCCTCGCGCTGCGCGACGAAGAAGGGCGCGGGACCTACAAGGATCGTTTTTGGGAACGATTGATTTTTCCGGTGCAAGACGCGGGAGGCCGCACGGTCGGCTTCGGTGGCCGCTATCTGCCGGGATCCTTCGCCGAAGAGAAGTCGCTCGGCAAGTACGTGAACTCGCCGGAAGGTCCGATGTTTCCCAAGCGGCGCATCCTCTATGGCCTGGAGCTCTTGCCCGCCGCGTTGCGCGACGCGCCGGAGGAATCGGTGCTGGTGGTCGAGGGTTACCTCGACGTGATCTTGTTGCACCAAGCCGGCTTGCGCACCGCAGTCGCCGCGCTCGGCACTGCGCTCACCGAGGAACACGCGCGAAGGCTACGGCGCTTCGAGCGTCCGGTCGTGTTGCTGCTCGACGCCGACGAGGCCGGGCGACGCGCGGCCACCAAAGCGGCGCGCAATTTGATCGCCGAAGGGCTCGACGTGCGCGTCGCCGAATTGCCCGATGGCTGCGATCCGGCTGACCTCGTCAGCAACGATCGAGTCGCTGAACTTCGCCCATGCGTGGCGGATTCCAGGGATATACTCCGCTGGCGTCTCGAAACCTGGAAGCTCAAGGCGGATCTCACGATTCCGGCGGTAGCGCATCAGGCGGCCGAGGAGATGGCGGGGTGGATTTCTGCCACCTCCAGTCCTGTGGTCGCTGAAGCGTGGTCCCGTCTGGCATCTGAGGGCCTCGGGGTCTCGGAATCAGCGCTGCGGAGTCTCATCCGCGGGACCGGGGCGCTGGCGGCGCCTCCCCCGACGGGTGGGCATTCCGGAAACACCCATCCGAAACGAACGGCCCAGGAGGCTCAAACCGCCAACGAACGCGAGATCGTCCTCGCGCTGTTGAAGGATCCCAGCGCATATGCGCTCTTCCGTCCAGCGCTGGATGCCCTAAAATTGCGGGATTCGGCGGCCGACGCCGTCCTTTGTTGGGCCCGTGAACAACGGGTCGCCGGCGAGGACGCAACGCTCGACCGTGCGCTTTTCGCCTTCTCGGGCGACGCTCCTTGTTCTGCCTGGCTCGACGAGTCGCGGCACCTCATCACTTCCGTACCTCCTTCACTGCTGCTCGAACGGGCTCTAGAGGCCCTGCCCGGGCGGCGCGAGGAAACGGCGGCGGTGGAGAGCCGCGGACGCGCCGTCCGGATGGAAGACTTGAAGGGCCTGCTGCGCCCGGTCTCGGTATCACCCAACCGTGACCTGTCGCCGCTAAGCCCGCCGAACGATTCCGCCGCTTCTGCCTCCGATTGACCGCCGCTTCGACTGTGCCGCTGCCTCACGCTTCCATGACGCCCACCCTGGACAAGAAATTTCAAAAGATCCTCGACGCCCTTGTGACGAAGGGGCGCGCCACCGGTTCGCTTCCGTTCGAGGAAGTGCAGAAGGCTCTGCCTGCCGATCAACTCGGCGACATCGAGATTCTGCAAGGCGTGATGGATCGCCTCGAGATGGAGGGCGTCATGCTCGGCGATCCGCGCGAGAACGCGCTCGATGCCGGACTCGCGGGCACTTCAGTGCCGGTGACGGCGAAGCCGCTGACGGTCTCCAGCGGGCGCGGCGAGACCACGGTCCGCACGCCGCTGTTGGAGAAGATCGACGACCCGGTGCGCATGTATCTGACGCAGATGGGCGAGATCCCGCTGCTGACGCGCGATGAAGAGATCAGGCTCGCCAAGACCACGGAAGTCTCGCGCAAATTGTTCCGGCGCTTGCTGCTCGAGAGCGGCATCGCGCTCGACATGGTGATGGAGACGCTCGAACAGGTGAAAACCGGTGAGCTCGCGTTCGACCGCACCTTGAAGGTGAATCCGTCCGCGCAGGCGAACTCGTCCTTTGCGGTGCTGCACCACAATCGCCGGCTCAAGAAGCAGGCCGCCGAGGAAGGTTCCGAGGACGGCTCCTCGAACATCGACGGCGGCGCGGGCTTTGAACTGACCAAGCAAGACCTCGAGCAGCGGCTGAACGGCCACTTGCGCGACCTCGAACTGCTGCGCGAGACCGCGCGCATCGCCTATGCGGCTTCGCTCGACAAGCGGCTCTCCGCCGCCAATCGCGCGATGTTCCACCGCACCATGCGCGCGCGCCAGCGCCGCATCGCGGTGATGGTGGAGGAGTTGCACTTCCAAGTGAACGTGCTGCAGGACTTCATCAAGGTGATCGAGGCCAAAGGCAATGCCTGGGAAGCGGTGCAGCAGCAAGTCGTCGACTTTGACGCGGCTCGCAAGCGCACCAAGCAGGGCAAGCAGGAGTACGAAGATCTTGCTGCGCACTTGCGCGAATGGGAAGTGCGCGCGCTGGAGCCGCTGCCGATGTTCCGTCGCCGCCTCGCTTACCTGCAACGCGCGGTGGACGCCTACGAGGACGCCAAGAAGGATCTCTCCTCCGGCAACCTGCGCCTGGTGGTTTCGATCGCGAAGAAGTACCGCAACCGCGGACTCTCCTTCCTCGACCTGATCCAAGAAGGCAACACCGGCCTCATGAAGGCGGTCGAGAAGTACGAGTACCGCCGCGGTTACAAGTTCTCGACCTACGCAACTTGGTGGATCCGACAGGCGATCACGCGCTCGATCGCGGATCAGGCGCGCACGATTCGCATCCCGGTCCACATGATCGAGACCATGTCGAAGTTGCGCGCGGTGCAGAAGCGCCTGCTCCAGACGATGGGGCGCGAACCGAGCCTCGAAGAGATGTCCGAGGCCGCCGAGATCACGGTCGACGAGGCGCAGCGCGTGATGAAGATCGCGAAGCATCCGATCAGCCTCGACCGGCCGATCGGCGACAGCGAAGATTCCTACTTCGGCGATTTCATCGAGGACGAGTCCTCGGAGAACCCGGTCGAGCGCGCCGGGCAAGGCATGCTCAAGGACCGCATCAGCGAAGTGCTGGAGTCGCTGACCTTCCGCGAGCGTGAAATCATCAAGCTGCGCTACGGCATCGGCGACGGCTACACCTACACGCTCGAGGAAGTCGGCCGCATTTTCCGCGTCACGCGCGAGCGCGTGCGTCAGATCGAAGCCAAGGCGATCAGAAAGTTGCAGCACCCGATTCGCGCGCGCAAGTTGTCAGGATTCCTCGAAGGACTTTCCTGATCTGCGCCAACGCCCCTTGCGGGCGCGAGGCGGCGCTGGTGTGATGGAGCCGTGGAGCAATCGCTCACGCGGCTCGTCCAGGCGCAAAGGCTGGAAGAACGTCTCGTCGTGCTCCAACGTCGCGCGGACGGACTCCCGGTCGAACTCTCCGAGCGGGGCGCCCAGGTCAGCGCGCTCGAGGCTGAAATTGACCAAGCCGACGCTGAGCGCCGTGCTGCGCTGAGCAAGGCGCAGGATCTCGAGAACGAGGTACGGACTCGCGAGCAGCGCGTCGCCAAGCTCGAGAAACAGGTGCTCGAGACGCGCGACGCGTCCTCCGCCAAGGTTGCGGAACACGAAGCCGGGGAGCTGCGAGTGCGCAGCGCCGAGGCGCAGGACCAGGCACTCGGTTTGCTCGAGCGCGCGGAGACCTTGCAAGCGCGCGCCGCTGAGGTGCGCGTGCGCGTCGCAGCCGCGCGCGAAGACCTCGAGCAGTTTCGCGCCACGGTCGAAGCCGACGCCGCCGGGCTGCGCGAGGAGATTGAGTCGTACACCGCGCGACGCGACGCGCTGCTCGCCACGCTCGACGGCGCGACCCGCGATCATTTCGCCGTGGTCGGCAAGCGCACGCCTGGCAAGATCGTGACGCCCCTGAAAGGAGATTCATGCGGCGGCTGCGGAACGCGCATGGTGCCGAACGACGCGGTGCGGGTGCGCGCCAAGAACGCCTGTTTCCGCTGCCCATCCTGCGCGCGCTTCCTGGTCTCGCCTGAGATCTGGGCCGCCGCCGAACAGGAAAGCAGCGCCAGCTCCTGAGCGGCGCGACCGCGAGACGGCTCTACACTGCGGCGCGATGGGCATCGTGCTTCCCTTCCTCCTCGCGGTCTTTGCGCAAGATCCGCTCGCCGGTCAACTTCCCAAGCAAGATCTCGGCGTCGAGGCCTTCTTGGCTGCGCATCCCGAGTTCGACGGGCGCGGCGTCCGCGTCGCGATCCTCGACACCGGCATCGACCCCGGCCACCCGTTCCTGCAGACCACGCCGGACGGCCGTCGCAAGATCGTGGACTGGTACGACGCGACCACCGACGGGCGCGTGGACACCAGCTTGCGCGCCACCGCGCGCGACGGCGCGCTGACCGGTCTGAGCGGACGCCGACTGCAACTCGGGAAGCACGCCGCCGCCGGACGCGAGTATCGGCTCGGCCGCGTCGGCGCCGAGTTCCTGCCCGGAGAACTGAAGCAGCGCATCCTCGACGATCGCGAGCAGCAATGGGAGGACGGTCGGCGCCTCTGGCAGGAGGCGCACGCGCGCATGGAGGCGCGGGGCGAGAGCCTCGACGAAAGCGACGCCCAACAGATGGAGTTGAAGCGGCACTGGGAAGAGTTCCGCGACACCGGTCCGTGTTGGGACGTGGTGGCATGGCAAGAGGGCGACGGCTCCTGGCGCGTCGCGATCGACGTGGACGAGGACGGCGACCTCGGCGAGGAACGCCCGCTCCGTCGCTTCCGCGAAAGTGGCGACTGGCACACGCTCGGCGACGAGGCGCTACTGCATTACGCGGTGAGCGTGGAGCAGGGGGGCGACCAAGTCGTGCTGTTCTTCGACTCGAACGGACACGGCACGCACGTGGCCGGCATCGTCGGTGGTTGGGAGGGGACGAGCAGCCGCCTCAACGGCATTGCGCCGGGCGTCGAGTTCGTCGCGATCAAGATCGGCGACGGCAAGTACGGCGGCTCCACCAGCGGCTTTGCGATCGCGAAGGCGCTCGATTTCGCGGTCGAAGCGGGATGTCAGGTCGCGAACATGTCCTTCGGCGGTCCCTCCTTCTTCGCCGACGGCCGCGAGCCGGAGGCGCTTGCGGTGGAAGAAGCCGCGCGCCGTGGACTGTTCTTGGTGTGCTCTGCGGGCAACGAAGGCCCGACGCTGTCGACGATCGGTTCGCCGGCGACGGTGCCTTACGCGCTCTCGATTGCGGCCGCAATTTGGCCGGACACGCAGCGCGCGAACTACGCCAGCATCGATCCTGCCGGCACGGTTTTGTTCGACTTCTCCTCACGCGGGCCGCTCCCGAGCGGATCGCTGGGCGTGGATTTCGCCGCGCCCGGCGCCGCCTTGAGCGCGCTGCCCTCCTGGACGTTGACGCTCGGCGAGAACTTCAACGGCACCTCGATGGCTTCGCCGCAGATGGCGGGGTGCGTTGCCTTGCTGCGCAGTTCTGCAAAGCAGGAAGGATTGCGCGACGATTGGGCCCGCCTCTACCGCGCGTTACGCCTCGCGGCGCGGCCGATCGAAGGCTTCACGTGGATCGATTACGGTCACGGCACGATTCGCATGGACCGCGCGTTGGACGCTTTGCGCGCGCTCTCCGGCATCGACGGCGTGGAACGCGAGTACGAAGTCTCGATCGCGAATCCCTTCGGTATCGGGGCAGGCATCTACGAGCGTCGCGCAGCAGGGAGCGCTGCTTTTGACCGCGCGGTGCGGATCGCGCCGCACTTTGCGGAAGACGCTGGGAACTCCGATCGCGCGGCGACGCTGCGCACTTTCCACGTGCACTCAGAGGCGGATTGGGTGCAGGTTCCCGAGGCCCTGCATCTGAACAGCGCGGGCCGATCGATCACGGTGCGCGTGGATCCGAGCGGCTTGCCGCCGGGTCTGCACGTCACGCGCATCCTTCTGAAAGACGCCGATCTACCGGAAGCCGCCGGCCCCGACGTGGTGATCCCCGTCACGATCGTGGCCGCAGAGCGTCCCAACGCGGAAGGCCGCTACGTGGGAGATTTCCGGCTCGCGCCAGGAGCTTTGAGCCGAACCTTCTTGGAGGTTCCGTACGGCGCACGCAGCGCGCACGTCGAGATCCAACAGCATGGCGGACCGCGCAACGAATTGCGCACCGGCGCCGGCAGCGTCAGCGGCTTCACCTACGCCGGCGACCGCCAGGTCCGCGGCCGCTATTTCCTCGAAGACGGCGACTCGGTCGCCTTCGACGTGCCGGTCGAAGCCGGCACCGTCTGGGAGATGGCGATCGCGGCGCGCTGGTCCACGAATGGCGACGCCGGCTACGTGTTACGCGTGCGCTTCGACGGGCTGGCGCCGGCCGCCGAAACGCTGCTGGTCCCGGCCGGGCAAGACCTCGCCTACCTCGCGGTGCGTTCCTTGCTGCGCAACGCGAATGCAGAGCTTTCGGCAGAGATCGAGGGCGTCGCCCATCCGGTGACGGCCGCGATGCAAATCCTGCCGGATCCGATCCGGCCGGTGATCTTTGAGGACCTCGGCATGTTCCTGGGCGTGATCGAGCAGGAGTTCGAGATCGCCGAAGACGGCACGGCGGCCTCGGTCGTGCTCGGCCACTCGATCCAATCCACGGAGATTCGCGAAGACCTCATGATCGAAGTCTTTGACGCTGCGGGCGCGATGGTCGCACGTTCGGTCGCTTTCGAGATCGAGACCCCGCTCGGCGCCTTGGATGCGGGCCGTTACCAGTTGAAGATCAGTTTTCCGTCGCTGGGCCGCGCGCCCTTGGAATCCAATTTCGCCGGAGCCGAACTGCGCCTGAAGACCGGCGGCGGCCGCTTGAGTTTCTTCGGCTCGATCGGCGATGCGGTGAGCGGAATGCATTTGAGTTCGCGCTACGGGATTCTGGCCTCGGGTTCGCGCACCTTCTACGCGCGCTTACCCGTGCTTGCTCCGCTCGAAATCGGTTGTGAGTATTACGGCACCCTCACAGCGCGTGAAGCGGGAGCGACTCTGTTGTCGGTTCCGCTCCGGGCGCAGCGGCCAGGTGCGAGTGCGGCAGAGCCGATCGCGAGCGCGACCGAACCGTCGGCAGCCGAGCAGGCTTGGACGGCGATTCGTGACGACGCCGCGTCGAACGGGGCGCAGCGCGTGGCAGCCGCGCGCGCGTGGGCGGATGAGGAGCCACGACAACCGCGCGCCGCCATCGCCGTGATGTCCGCGTTGCACCAGGCTGGGCTCAGCGCGGACGCGCGCTCCGAGGCGCGGGACTTCCTGCGCCGCTTTCCGCGCGAGCGCGACGCGCTGCTCGCTGAAGCCGGTCTGTGGCCGTGAGCAAGACGGGGCGGCCGCGCCTCGCCTTGTGCGGCAACGTATTTCCTGCCGATTCGCTCGGGCAGGTACTGGAAATGCTTGCAGGTCCGGTGCGCGCCTGGGCTGACGCGGTGCGCGCGCACGGCGGCCCGCTGCGCCCTGGTTTCGGCCTCTACCTCGCCGCCGCCGCCGCGGAAACACTTCACCATTCGAAGCCGGAGCGCGACCGCTTGCGCGGCGCGCTCGAGCTCGCAGGCGTCG
>JAQBVK010000102.1 GCA_027623585.1 Planctomycetota bacterium | reverse complement strand
TGGATCTCCTGCGAAGACAGCCGCACCTGGAAGCCGGACACGCCGAAGGTGGTGCCGGCGGGCGCGCGGATTTCGGCCGGATAATCCGGGAAGGTCGCGAGGTCGTTGCCGAGCAGCGCAGCGGTGTGCGTGAACTGCGTGCCGGTGAGCTGCATGCCGTCGCCTGAGTCGCCGGCGAATCGGATGACGACGTCGTCGATTTCCTGCAGAGGGATATCGCGCGGGGCGGTGCGGGGCGGTTGTGACATCGGCGCCAACGCGTTCATTCTAGAGGCTGCGATGCGGATGCGAAGCGCCGCCTGGATTCCGCGACGCGCGGTCCGGGTCAGTCGTCGAAGGCGAGTTCAGGCTGCGTCCCGAACTGCAGTCGGAGCGTCGCGCCGCGGCCGGTCGCCGCGTTCTCCGCAGTCAATCGCCCGCCGTGCTCCTCCATCACTTGCCGCACCGAAGCGAGCCCGAGGCCGTGCACGCGCCCGTCGGCGGCGCCGAGGCCGGGTAACTTCTGCGCGAGCGCGCCCTTGGGAAGGCCCGGACCGTAGTCGCGGACTTCCAAAAATGCGCCTTCGGCATTGCGCCCCCAACTCAGGTCCAGACGCGGCTCGGCCGCATCCTGGGCGTGCATGGCTTCGAGCGCGTTCCACATCAGGTTGCAGAGCGCTCGCTCGAGGTCGTTCGGCCGCCCGCGGACGTGCACGCGTTCACCCGGCTCGATCCGCTCGATGCGCAACGCCGCCCCCGCGCGCGCCAAAAGCGTGGTGTTGGCGCTCAAGGCCACGACCCCAAGATCCACGCGCTCCATCGTCGGCACCCGCACCAAGCTGCGCCGGATCAGGTCTTCGAGCAGAGTGGCGGCGTGGCCGACCTGACGGCGGATCGAACGCAGCCGCTCCGCCTTCTCAGGATCCTCTTCCGCCACCTGCAGGAGCTCGGCCATGCCGGCAGCGCCGCTCAGCAGGTTGCGTACGTCGTGCGCGACGAGGATCGCCCAATCGGACTTGGCGTTTCGCTCGCCGGAGTTCTCGCTGGCTGCTTCGTGTTCCATCTCTACTTGCCGCCCGCGCCGGCGGACGCCACCATGATGCCGTCGTGGATTTCAGCCATGCAAGGCGATTCGCCACCCGAGAGGCGCGCCGATTCAGCGGCGACCTCTATCCGGGCCCCGTTCTGATGCCGCGCGGGCTGCTGCGCGCGCTCGACCCCTTGCTTGCCACGGCCCTGGGGCCCGCGCGTGAGGCGCGCCCAGTCTTCCGCCAGGCCTTCGAGGAGGCGCTGCGCGGACGCCCCGACGGCCCGCTCCTGCTCGCGCTCTCGGCCGCCGCCACCGCCGGCGAGATCCCGCATCCCGATCTGCGCGTGCTGTTCGACTTGATGGAGCGGCCGATGCCCGCCGATCCTCCGAACCGCGGTGAATTGTTGGCTTGGTTGCATCCGCGCGCCTCCGCCTTCGCGCGACTCGGACTGCGCCTGAGCCAGCGCTTGGATGCGGAGACGCTGCCGCCGGCGGAGCGGCTGGCCTGCGGACTCGTGCTGGTGCGGCTGCTGTGCGAGGCTCCGCGTCTCGCCTCGAAAGATCTCAACTTCCTGCCGCTCGCCGACATGGAACGCTGCGGCCTCGAGCGCGCGGAATTGCTGGCTGGTGTGCGCACGCCCGCGGTCCACGCCTTTCTTTCCCAAGAAGCAGCGTGGGCGTCGGAACTGCTCGACCAAGGTGTCCCGGTTTGTGGAAAGGTCGGCTCGCGCCTGCGACGCGGCCTGCGCGCGGCGATCCTGCGCTCGCGTCGCCTGTTGGCCCAGATCACCCACCCCCGGCGGGACCTGTTCCGCAATCCGCCGCGGCTCTCCGTGTTCGCGCGCTGGAGTTGCGCGGTGCGCGCCTGGCGTCCGCTGCACGCGGAAAGTGCCGAACGCCGGACCGGCCAACGCTAAGCCGCTACGCTTTGCCCATGCCGCCGCTCCTGCGCGCCCTGCGAATCCGCCAGTGGACGAAGAACCTCGTGGTCTTCGCCGGCTTGGCGTTCAGCGGCACGGCATCGGATCCCGACACCTTGTTGCGCGCCGTGGCAGCCTTCGCGGCCTTCTGTGCCGCGGCTTCGGCGGTCTATTTGGTCAACGACGTGATCGACCGCGAGCGCGATCGCGCGCATCCGGAGAAGCGTCATCGGCCGATCGCAGCCGGCACGCTCAGCGTCGGCGCGGCGTTGATGGTTGCGCTGCTGCTCGCCGGCGGTGCGTTGTTGGTCGCCGCATGGCTGGGCCGGGTGATGCTCGCGTTCGGCCTCTATCTCGCCTTGCAAGCGGTTTACAGTTTGAAACTGAAACACGTCGTGCTGCTCGACGTGTTCTGCATCGCCACCGGTTTCACGCTGCGCGTGCTCGCCGGCGTTTGGGCGATCGATGCGTGGCTCTCGCCGTGGCTGGTGGCCTGCACCGTGCAGCTCGCGCTGTTCCTCGCGCTCTGCAAGCGCCGCGCGGAAGCCGCCAGCCTCGAGCCGGCCGGTGGAGCATCCGCGGCGCAAGTCGGCGCCTCGCAACGGCCCGTGCTCGAGGAGTATCGCGGACAAGGCACCGACATGATGGTCGGCGTGCTGGCGGCTTCGCTACTCGTGACCTATGCGATGTACACGCTGATGCCGGCGTCGATCCTCGCGGATGGAGTGCATGAGCAAGTCTCACGCGCCGGCGCGCCGGGCATGATCTGGACGCTACCCTTCGTTCTCTACGGAGTGCTGCGCTATCTGCACTTGGTCTATCGCCATGAGCAAGGCCAACGTCCTGAGGTGATCGCGACCATGGACCCGCCGATGATGCTGGCCGGTTTCGGCTGCCTTGCCGTGGCGGGTTGGGTGATTTATGCCTGACGCGTCGACGCGCAGCCGCGTGGCGATCGTGCGCACGCGGCCGGAAACCGTGCTCGAGGACGTCGCACGCGTGATGGATTTGGCCGGCGCGGCGGCGAGCTTGCCCGCGAGCGCGCCGGTGATCCTCAAGGACAACATCACCTGGCATCTACCGTTCCTGTCGGCGAACACCACGCCATGGCAATTGGAAGGCGCGGTGCGCTGGCTGCGCGCGCAAGGCCGCGAGTGCGTGGCAGTGCACAACGACACCGTCGTGACTGATCCTCACGCGGGGCTCCGCAACCTCAAGTTGCAGCCGATTTACGACCGCTACGAAATTTCTCAGTACTTCGTCAACGATCCGAGCAGCGTCCAGTGGGAAAGAATGCGGCCGCGCGCCGCAACGCCGTGGCTCGACCGGGTTTATCCGGAAGGCCTCGAGTTCCCGGCGATGTTCCGCGGCAAGTCCGTACTGCACTTCCCAACCGTCAAGACGCACATCTACACCACCACCACGGGTTCGATCAAGAACGCCTTCGGCGGTCTGCTCAACACCAAGCGTCATTATTGCCACACCTGGATCCACGGAGTGCTTGCCGACCTGCTTGCAGTGCAACACGAGTTGCACGCCGGCGTGTTCGCCGTGATGGACGGCACGCTATGCGGCAATGGCCCGGGCCCGCGCACCATGATCCCAGTCGAGAAAAATCTGCTGCTCGCGTCGTCAGACTGCGTAGCGCTCGACGCCACCGCGGCGCGACTGATGGGCTTCGAACCGGCGCGGATTGACTACCTCCGCGAATCCGCCGAGCGCGGCTTAGGGGTACTCGACGAAAGCGGCATTGAACTTGTTGGCGACGAGGTGGAGGGTGGCTGGGGCTTCAGCGTCGGCGACAACTTCGCCTCGCACATTGGCGACCTGATGTGGTTCGGCGCCTTGCGCAGACTGCAGAATTTGTTTTTCCGCACACCGTTGGTGCGCTTGTTTAGCGCCGGTTCCCACGTTTATCACGATGAGTGGTGGTGGAGGCGGCATGGGAGGAGGAGGATGGAGGACGTGGAGAGGACTAGCGGCTGGGGGAAGTTGTTCGCTGAGTACCAACCACAGATACTGGCCCCATCGGCTGGCGGAAGATCCGGCCACTTCGAGTAACTTTCTACCTCGTGCAGCGTGAAGAGAGTTGCCCCGCGGCAGGCCACGCCCCGCGACGGCGCCTCATGAGCGCATTCGTACCTCCTTTCTGCCCCATTCAGCTTTGCACCGCCCACTCTGGCGGTGTTCCCCTCCGCTACTACCGTGACGGCACTTACGCGCGGGCCGCCGACGGAAGACGCGTGCAGCGATTCCGCTGTCGAAGTTGCGGCCGCCGCTTCTCGAGCCAGAGCTTCCGCCTCGACTACCGCCAGCAGAAGCCACGCATCAACGCGCAACTTTTAGGCTGTTTTGTGTCCAAGGTCACGCATCGACAAACTGCGCGCATCCTCCGTATCGACCGTAAAACCGTGCAGCGGAGGTTGCGATGCTTCGGTCCCTCCCTGCGCGGCTGGCACGCGCATTTTCTCGCGCGCGCGAGACAGTGCGGCGGATTGAGCGGTGCATTCAGTTTCGACGAACTCGAAACTTTCGAGCATGATCGCCGCCTTCAGCCGGTCACCGTGCCGGTGATGATCCATCGCGCCACTCGCTTCGTCGTCCATCTCGAAACCGCTGATTTGCCAGCGCGGGGAGGACTCTCGGCCATGGACACCGCTCGCAAGCATGCGCTTGAAAAACGTCACGGCCGTCGTAAGAGCGGATCGACTCGTGCAGTAGAAGCCTGCATCCTGGCGCTCAAGAATGTCCATGCGCCACGCGAACTTCTGCAACTGGTGATGGACCGGAAGAGTTCTTATCCGCCCATCGTGCGCCGCCACTTCGGCAATCGCTTCGCGGCCCTAATCCGCGAATCTTCGACTACTCCACGCAATCCGCTCAACCCCCTCTTTCCAATCAACCACACGCTCGCAATGCTACGCGATCAAGTCTCAAGGCTGGTACGAAGGAGCTGGGCAGCCAGCAAGAAGCAAACTGAGTTGGTTCACCACCTGTGGATCTTCGTCGCTTGGCGTAATTACATCAGGCCAATGTTCAATAGAACTCCGATGATTAGCTCTGCTGCGGCGCTCGGACTCACGAATAGGCGTTATCGACCCGCCGAACTACTGCGCTGGAAGTGGCCTGACTTGATGCCGGCTTCCTCCATTTGAAGGGGCCAGTATCCGTTAGGGTCTTCCTGGCTCTCCCGAAGGCGACCGCTGCTTGAACTCAAGCTTGCTCACCCGCCAAACGTCCTGCCGCTCCGCTCCCGATTCCACCGAACGCGCGCGAGGGTCCATCGGCACCGGCGCCAGCGAGAGCTGCGTCGCGCGCAGACGCGGATAGAGCAGTTCGCTGTTAAACAGGAAAAGGCTCAACTGCTGGCGCTGAAAAGAGGCCTGCGGATCCTCGAAGCCAATCGTGAACGTCTTATCGCGCTGGTTGCCGCGCGTGTTCTCGCGCACCGACACGTTGATCGTGCCGATCCGCGCCTGGTAGGCCTGCTCCTGAAAGTGCTTGCGGAAGGAAGCGTCGTCGGTGCCCTTCGGCGCCTTCTCGCGCCGGAACGCGAGGTCGTTGCGCATCGCGTAGATGTCCCGGTAGCGACTCTGATGCTCAGCGACCGCATCGGTCCAGCTGCCATGCCAGGTCACCGCCCAGAGGCGCAAGCCAAAACCGAGCACGGTCAAGCCGAACAGGAGATAGAGCATCTGGCGGTTGCTCACGGCTGGGCCTCGCGCGCGGTGTTGATTTTCACGGTGATGATGGCGTTCTTACCGGTGCCGACCTTCACCGCTTCCGTCGTCGGGATCACGGGCGAACCGATGCACCACGGCTGCGACTTGAGCCCACGCTCGATGCGGTCGTACACGCCGGCGGTCAGCTCCGCGTCTTCCGAGAGCAGCGTCAGTCCGAATTTGGTCACCACGTGGGTCGCCTCCGCGTTGTTGCCTCGCGAGGCATCGACGGAAGTGAATTCAATGGATTCGATCATCCATTTCTCGTTGAAGCTCTCGAACTCCTTCTCGAGGAAGATCATCAGCAGACGCCATGCTTCCAGGCAGGAAGCGGGCATCTCCACGTCGGCCTCGCCCATCAGCGAGTCGAGTTGCCGTTGTGAATCCGAGAGACGGTTCGCGAGCAGGCGGATGCGCTGATCGGTCGGCACCGAGGCGCCCGTGAGGTCGTTCTTGACCAGCCAGTCCTTCGGATAGGTCTCGTCGTCGGTGACGCGCTTGTTGAGTTGCACCACGCGCGCATTGGCGTCGACGTAGATGCGGTCGGCGTCCTTCTTCAACCAGAGTCCCTGCTTCAGATGCACGCCGGCGTCGATCACCAGCCACGCGATCAATCCGACCAGGGCCAGCGTCAGCGGACCTTCGACGCGCTCCAACCCGCGGGCGTAGCGGAACTCCTCCTGGCGGAAGTTCATCGGCTCCGACGTCATGCCGAGCCCGGCGTAGGCGCCGCCGAGCGCAATCAGATCCGCGCGCCTTTCGTCCTCGCCTGAAGTCGAGTCGAAGTGGCGGACGGTGAGCCCGGTCCGCGCACTCACCACCGCTTCCCAACCCGGCAAATCGGCGCCGGTCAGGAAGACTTCCGCCGCGCCGGCGGGCATCGCCGCGACCGCGCGGCGCAGCTCGTTGGCGAGGCGCTTGGTCAGCGCTTGAACGCGCTGGGTGCCCGCGCGCGCGATGGCTTCCGCGAGCGTGCATCCTTCGATCAAGGGGTCGGCGCCGAACAAGGCGGTCGGAGCCGCTTCGGCCGCATCGGATTCTTCGCCCTCACCTGCTGCGGCATCGGCGTCGGCCTCCGCATCGTCCGGAGAAGTTCCCGGCGGGAGCACTTCGCCCGCCGCTTCTTTCGGCGGCGCGAGATCACGCACCAGATCCAGCCATCCGAGCGGAATCGTGCGCAGCGCGCGCAGCCGCCCGCCGCGTCCGACCTGCGCGATCAAGGTCTCGGTGGCGCCAAGGTGCGCAAACTGCAAGGGCACGGCGTCTTCTTCGCTGGCGCCGGCCACGGAGCCGCTCAACTTGGGAACGATCACGCTCAGCGCGGCGGCGTAGGCGCCGTAGCTGGCTTGGACCGAGTGCGGGTCCCATCCTCCGCCCGCGAGCACCTCGAGCGATTGGCGCACGTGCTCCTTCGGCATCACGCCGACCAACAGGCTGGGAGTCGCGCGCTCGCCCTCAAGCGTGATGAAGTCGGCGACCACGTCGTCGACGTCGAGGTGATAGAGCTCGCTCTCGATCTCGAACTTGAGCACTTGCAGCACCTTCTCGCGGTCGGCGAAGGGCAGGCTCAACTCGCGCAGCACGACCCGGCTCGAAGGAGTGACCACGCAGACGTGGTCGGCCTTCCGCACCTTCACGAGCTCGGCGATCGCTTTGCCGATCGCTTTGGGCGCAGCTCCCACGGTCAGCGCGCCGTCACCGATGGCCTTCAGGGAGTGCTTTTTCGCGCCCCCTTCAACGAGCGCGAAGGAGAAACCGTCCGCGCGAAGATGAATGCCTAGGCTCGTCGCCATGCTTCGATCGGTCCCAGGTTAGCGTTGTGAGGGCGGCCCTACCAGGATTCCGCCAATGAGAAGAGCGTCGGCGCGTGAGCGCTGGTCCGCATCCAGGATTCGGGAGCGCAGCAGGGTCTCGAACCGTCGGTCGAGCCCGAGCCAGGCGTTGTCGGCTTCGGCGAGCCGCTCTTTGAGCATGCGATCGCGTTCGCGAGCGTAGTGCGCGAGCAGGATCCGCAGATCCTCACTCTGACCCGGCCGAAGTTGGAGCGCCTCGTCGGTCGCGGCGGCCCAGGCGGCCAGCGCCGGTTCGAGTCCACTCCCCGGCTCGGGAGCCGTTCCGCGACCGGTGGCGAAACCAAGCAAGCTGCCGGCGGCGAAGGTCAAAAGCGCCGCGCAGGCGACGCGTCCGCGCGGCGTGAGCCCGTCCATCACTGCGGCCCGCCGTCCGCTGCCTCGGACGGAAGCGGGGCGGAGACGGAAGGGTTGCGCAACTGACCACGGAAACGGTCGCTGGTTGCTGCTGGCCGCTGCACCGTGGTGCCGGGCATCGGCGCGAGCAGTTCCTCGATCGCGCGCTCGATCTCGCGCGTCTCGCGCGCAAAGGCCGG
>JAQBVK010000101.1 GCA_027623585.1 Planctomycetota bacterium | reverse complement strand
AGGCAGGCGCGGCTCGGGTAGACCCAGTCGGCGGTCATGCCGTCGTTGGATTGCACCGCGCGGATCGCGCAGGCCTCCTCGTAAGTGCGCTGATCCCCCATCACGCCGACCGAACGCGCGCCGGTGAGAACGGCGAAGTACTGCCACACGCCTTGGTGCTCGCCGCGCGCCTCGAATTCTTCGCGCACGATGCGATCCGCCTCGCGCAAACGCGCCACGCGCTCCGGCGTGCATTCGCCGACGCAACGCACCGCCAGACCGGGGCCGGGGAAAGGCTGGCGCGCGACCATTGCCTCGGGCAAGCCAAGATGGCGGCCGAGCACGCGCACTTCGTCCTTGAACAACTGACGCAGCGGTTCGACCAGCGCGAATTCGAGATCCTCGGGTAGCCCGCCGACGTTGTGGTGACTCTTGATCACCGCCGTGGGACCGCCGTGCGCAGACACGCTTTCGATCACGTCGGGATAGAGCGTGCCTTGGCCCAAGAAAGCGGCGCGCGGGAAGCGCTTGGCTTCTTCTCGGAAGACCTCGACGAACTCGTGGCCGATGATTTTGCGCTTGCGTTCCGGGTCGGTGACGCCGGCGAGCTTGGTGAGGAAGCGCGCGCCCGCGTCCACCACGATCAGGTCGAGGTCGAAGTGATCGCGGTAGGCGCCCTCGACCAATTCGCGCTCGCCGGCGCGGAGCAGTCCGGTGTCCACGAAAATTGCGTGGCAGCGGCGCCCGACCGCGCGCTGACAGATCGCGCCGACCACGCTGGAGTCCACGCCGCCGGAGAGGCCGAGCACCATCTCGCCGTCCGCGCCGAGCTGCGTGCTGACGCCGCCGATCAATTCTTCCGCGAGGTCTCCCGGCGTCCAGTCGCCGCGGCAGCCGCAGATCTGGTGCAGAAAGTTGCGCAGGATGATGGCGCCTTCTTGAGTGTGCCCCACTTCCGGGTGGAACTGCACGCCGTAGAACTTGCGCGCGTCGTCGCCGATCGCGGCTTCCGGGCAATCGGCGCTCCGTGCCGTGCGCCGGAATCCGTCGGGCAGCGCGGCGACGCGATCGCCGTGGCTCATCCACACCACGGTGCGGCCAGACACGCCCGCGAGTAATGCGTCGTGTTCGCTGACGTCGACCGGAGTGAAGCCAAACTCGCGCGACTCGCCAGGCACGACCTTTCCACCCAGCGTCTCACACATCCACTGCATGCCGTAGCAGATGCCCAACACCGGCACACCCAGCTTCAAGATCTCGGCGGGCAAGGTCGGCGCGCCCTCGAGGTAAGCGCTCGCCGGGCCACCGGAAAGCACGATGCCCTTCAGTCCCGGAGCGCGCGCGGCTTCGAGCGCGCGGGCTGGCGGCACCACCTCAGAGAGCACGGAATGTTCGCGCACGCGACGGGCGATCAACTGCGTGTACTGCGCGCCAAAGTCCACGATCAACACGCGTTCGTGCGTACTCGCGTCAGCGGATGCCGTGGCGGAGCGTCCGGATTCGCGCGGCGCGGCCTCCGCGCGGCTCACGACTGGCCTCCTTGCCAGTAGTTCGGCGCCTCCCGTGTGACGCGCACGTCGTGCGGATGGCTCTCCAACACGCCAGCGTGCGTCACTCGCACGAAGCGGGCGCGCGAGCGCAACATCGACAGCGTGTCGGCTCCGAGATAACCCATGCCGGCGCGGATGCCGCCGACGAACTGGTAAATGAAAGGCGCGATCGGCCCTCGGTGCGACACCATGGCTTCGATGCCTTCCGGCACGAGTTTCTGCGTGTCGTGGACTCCTGCCTGTCCGTAGCGCGCTTTACTGCCCTCAACCATCGCCGCCAGCGATCCCATGCCGCGCACCGCCTTGTAGGTGCGGCCTTGATAGAGGAAGGGATCGCCCGGCGATTCGTCCACGCCCGCGAGCAGCGAACCGAGCATCACGCATTCCGCGCCGGCAGCGAGCGCCTTGACCGCGTCGCCGCTGTTGCGAATGCCGCCGTCGCTGATCACCGGCACGTCGGCGGCGGAGCACACTTGCACCGCGTTGTAGACCGCGGTGAACTGCGGCACGCCCACGCCGGCGACCACGCGCGTGGTGCAGATCGATCCGGGGCCGATGCCGACCTTGATGCCGTCGGCGCCGACGTCGATCAGCGCTTCCGCCGCCTCGGTGGTGGCGATGTTGCCGGCCACCACGTCGACCCAATCGCGGCGCTTGAGTTCGCGAACGGTCTTGATCACGTTGAGGCTGTGGCCGTGCGCAGTGTCCACCACCAGCACGTCCACGCCGGCTTCGACCAGCGCTTCCGCGCGCTCGTAATCGTTCACCCCGATCGCGGCGCCGACCACCAAGCAGCCATCGCTGTCCTTGGACGCGTGCGGAAATTCCTCCATCAGGCGGATGTCCCGCATCGTGATCAAGCCTTCGAGATGGCCGTTCTCATCCACCAGAGGCAATTTTTCGACCTTGGCCTCGTAGAGAATGGCTTTGGCTTCCTCCGGCGTGGTGTCGGCCGGAGCGGTGATGAGCTGCGAAGTCATCACGTCCCGCACGCACTGTTCCTCAGGGCCGCGGAACTTCATGTCGCGCCGCGTCAGGATTCCGACCAATTTGTCACCCTCGCAGACCGGCAAGCCGCTGATGCGGTGCTCCTCCATCAAGCGCCGCGCGGTGGCGAGCGTGTCGCCGGGGCGCAGAGTCAGCGGATCGCGGATCACGCCATGCGCGCTGCGCTTGACCATGTCCACCTCCCGCACCTGCTCCTCGATCGAGAAGTTGCGGTGGATCACGCCAATCCCGCCCTGTTGAGCCAGCGCGATCGCGAGCCGGCTCTCGGTGACCGTGTCCATCGCCGCCGAGGACACCGGAATCTTCAAGCGCACGTTGCGCGAAAACCGCGTATTCGTGACGACTTCGGTCGGCAGAACGTCGGATTCCTGCGGTACGAGCAGGACGTCGTCAAACGCCAGCGCCAGTCTGAGGTCCATGGTCCATCTTACCGCCGCGCGTGGGTGCAGCGCCAGTCCGACAAGAGTGAGCACAAGCCGCTCCTATCCTATAATTCAGTCGAGGTACCGCGGATCGATCCCGATGACCCTGACGCAGCCCGCCACCCGCATGCCCGAAGTGCTCGCTCCTGACCGGCTGGACGCCCTGTCCGCGATCGCCCGCCGCGCGCTGGCGCTGACGGCGCGCATGATCTGGGAGGCCAACCACCGTTCGGACGCCGACGCGACCGATCCGAAGGTCGGCGGCCACCCGGCGGCCTGCGCTTCCAGCCTGCATCTGGCAACCGCGCTGCACATGATCGCGCGCCAGCCGCAGGACTTCTGGTGCGCGAAGCCGCACCTCGCGCCGCTCGATCACGCGCTGCATTTCCTGGCCGGAGAGTTTCACAATCCCGACGGCACTTGGATGGATGCCGACGTGGCCGAAGGCGCGCTGCATCGCCTGCGCAAGTTCTCGCAGAACGGCGAGCCGGTGTTCCAGTCCTATCACGCCGACGCCGACCCGGATTCATGGCGCATTCTGCCGAGCGGTACGGTTGGCATTCCGCCGGTGAACAGCGGCTATCTCGCGCTGACGCGGCGCTATCTCGTGGATCACGGCTTGGAAAAACCGCAAGACGTGCGCTACTGGTCGCTGCTCGGCGACAGCGAGTTCCGCGAGGGATCCTTGATGGAGGCAATCACCGATTTCGCGGAGCGCGGGCTCAAGGAAGTGGTGTGGATCCTCGACTACAACCGGCAATCGCTCGACGGCACGCGCATTCCGAACAACGCCGCCTTCCTGGGCACGGACGCGGACCGCATCGAAGGCACCATGCGCGCGAATGGTTGGGAGGTGATCCAACTGCGCCACGGGCCGCTGCGCCGCCGCTTGTTCACCCTGCCGGGCGGTGAGTCCTTGCGCAAGGTGCTCGAGCGCGGCCTCACCGACTACGAGATGCAGACCCTGCTCTGGAAGCGTGATGCGGAGATGCTGAAGGAGCGGCTGCTGCGCCACGACCGCAAGGTGAAGTCCGTGTTCGCCGAAACCAGCGACGAAGAGTTGTTGGCGGCGCTCGACGACTTCGGCGGACATGATCTGGGCGCGATCCTGAGCGCCTACGAGGCGGCGCGTCGCTCCGAGCGGCCGGTGATGATCATCGCGCACACCCTGAAGGGTTGGGGCTTGGAATCGCGCGCGATGCCGGGCAACCATTCGACGGTGCCGGACGAGGCGGAAATCACGCGCTTGCTGGAAGCCGAAGGACTCGCCCTCGACGAGCGCGCCGACGCGCCCGGAAACTGGGAAAAGAACGGGGCTGAACTGCGGCTACTCGCCGAACGTCGCGCCACTTGGCGCGCCGGCGTGGACGCCGTGCGGGCGCGCGTCGCCGCGACCCGCCGCGCCTTCGAAGCGCGGCTTGCGCCGACCCTGCCGTTGCCACCCGACCTCGGCATCAGTCTGGCGATGACGCCGCTCGCGCACAGCCAATGGATGATCGGACAGGTGGCCGGCAAATGGGTGCGCATCGCGACCGACGACGATTACCGCGCCGCCGGACGCGATCCGGGCAAAGCGCTCAGCGAAGAAGAAGCGCGCTGGTCCGTCGCGGCCGATGCGGTGCTGACCATCAGCCCGGACGTCGGCACCAGCACCAACATCAACCCCACCATGGACGGCAAGATCTACGGCGCCGTCCCCGAGCAGGATCACGAGGAAGATCTCGGCCTTTCCGAGCGCGGCCGCCCGCACCTCTACTCCACCTCGGATCCGTGGACGCGCCACATTCGCTTCGAGATTGCGGAAGCCGCGGCGATGAGCGCGGCCGGCTCCTTCGGCGCATCCGGAAAGTACTTCGGCGTGCCCTTGATGCCCTTGATGACGGTCTACGACTTCTTCATCAAGCGCGCGCTGGATCAATTCTATTACAACGCCTACTGGCGCTCGGGATTCGTCGTGGTCGGCACGCCGTCGGGGGTCACGCTGTCGCCCGAGGGAGCGCAACATTCGTGGAAGTCGGACATCCAGATGCCGTCTTCCATCACTTGGGAGCCGTTCTTCGCGCGCGAGGTCGAATGGATCCTCGCCGAGACCTTGCGCCGGCAAGTCTGCGGCGAGAACGACGACCGCAGCGCGGTGATCCTGCGCGGCGTCACGCGTGGCGCCCGCCAGAAAGACTTCATGGCGCGCCTTCAATCGCAAACTCGCTTTGCGGGCCAGAACGAGGAAGAGATTCTCGCCGCCACGCGCGCGGACGTCCTGGCCGGCGGCTATTGGCTACAACGCCATGACGGCGCATCCGACTACCAGCCCGGCGAGAACGTGGTCTGCCTCATGAGTATGGGCGCCCCCACCACCGAGGCGCTCGAAGCTTCCGACCGCCTCAAGGAGCTTGGCGTCTACGCCGACGTCTTGGTCGTGACCTGCGCCGACTTGCTGCTCGGCCGCTTCGCTGCGCGCGATGGCTACGCGCAGCTCAAACGCCTCGGCCTCGACGGCGCGGTGCATTTGGTCGCGACAGCCGGTCCTGCGCTCGACGCTGCCGATGCCGTGCTGCTCGGCGCGCGCAAGGTGCCCGTGGTCGCGGTCGTGGATGGCGAGCCGGGATTGCTGGACAACGCGGGTTCGATCCTCGGCGTGCGGCAACTCACGCTGGCCGTCGAAAAGTTCACGAAGTCGGGCCGGCCGAGCGAGGTCTACGCCTACCAAGGATTCAGCGCGGAACAGATCACCCGCGCCTGCGGCCGCGTCCTCGCCGAGAGCGCGATGACCGAGGTGCGCTTGTCTCGCGTCGCCGCCGAAGCGCTCGCGCAAGGCCACGCGCCCGCGCCCCCGTCGCGCGATTGGCGTGAGTTGTGGCCGTGGGCGCTCGATTGAGCCCTACGGGTGCGCCGTTTCAGGCCGCTTCGCCATGCGGGCGAGCCAGAGTCCCAGCGGCCACGAGAGCAAGAACAAGCCCGTCGCGACGCTGACGGCGATCAGCAGGCTCCGCTCCGCTGCGGCTGCAATCGCGGACCACGCGGCCGCGCTGGATGCGGCTCCCGCCTCGGTGGCGCGCAACTCCCCGAAGAAGTCCAGCATCCCCACGCTCACGGTGACGAGTCGCACCGCAGGGAAGGCCCACAAGAGCGCGCGGAAGGCTGCGCCGGCTCGTCCCAACCGCACCCACGCAAACGCCAACAGCAGAGCGCTCACGGTGCAGGAGAGTCCGAGCAGCATCAGGCTCATCGTTTCGCGCATCGCGCTGACGACCGCGCTGGCGGCTTCGGGGGGAGGATCGACGGCCCAGGGCGCGAGGCGCGCTCGCAACATCCACGCACCGGCCGCGGTGAACGCGAAGCAGCTAGCCGCGACGGCAGACTGCGCCCAGCACAAGCGGCGGCGCCCCGTCTCGGACGGAGTGAAGAAGCCGAGACCGAGCAGCGCCACGCCGATGAAAAACGCGGCGACGGCGGCCAAGCCCGCCCAAAAGAAAAACTGCCCGAACATGATCAGCGCGGGCCGGCTTCGGGCAACATGTCGGCGACCGGTTGGCGCAGTTGGCTGATGTCGAAGTCGCGCAGGGTGTAGAGGTACGGCAAGCCCTCTACGCGCATCCAGCGGTGCCCTTCGCGCGCCACTTTGCCGAGTTCGAAACGCAGCACGTTGCCGCGCGCCGAAACGTGGAAGCGATCGGTCGGGAAACCGTAGAGCGCCGCATCCTCGGCCGGGTCGCCTGCGCGCCCGGCTACGTCCGAGGCCTGCAGATCGAGCAGGGTATACACCAAAGAGTCTCCGGCGAAATCCCATGCGGCGCGCTCGGGCGCAGGCTCGGTGATCTTCCAGGTCGATCCGAAGACCTCGGCCTGATCCGCGGGCACGCGCTCCACCCGCCAGGATTCTCCACCGTCGAAGTCTTCGCGCCGCACCCATTCCACTTCTTCGGGGGCGACGGCGGCCAGGAATCGCGTCTCGCACCAGTCGATCGAATCCGCCGAGGGCGAGATCGCGTCGCCGGATAGGTGCACCGCGCTGCGGTCTGCGCGGCGCAAATAAAACTCCAATACCGGGTTCTGGCCGGTGGTGACGTCTTGCTTGCGCAAGCTGCCCACGATCAGGTCCGCCACGATCGCGCCCTCAGAATCCGACAGCGTGATGCGCGTGCCTTCGCCGCCCGCGACGCCGTAGAGCGTGTGGCTCTCCGGCGCGGCGGCCACTTCGTCGCGCGTGTCGAGGCGGCCGATCATGTCCACCACCTGCACCAACTTGCGCAAGTCCGCGGGATGCTCCTTGTCGAGCACCCACCAGCGATCGTTGCGCCAGTCCAACACCGTAGAACTGCCTCCAGCGCGAATTTCGACGTGACGAATGCCTTCGCGTTGGCGCGCGAAGTCCGGGAACAAGGATCGCACTGCGGCCTCGGTGCGCGCGTGGGCGTCGCCGCGCCACGGTTGCTCGATGAGGAACACCAGAGCCCAAGCGACGAGGGCTCCGGCGGCGAGCATGCGATTGCGCTTGCTCATGCCTTGCCTCCGTCAGCGGGCGCGGCCAGCACCACTTCGGCGCGTCCGCGCCGCCGCCAGCGCGCAAGCACGGCCAGCACGACCACCACCAGCGGCGGCAACAGCACGTTGCCCCAGGTGACCAAGCGCTCCTTCGAACGCACGTGCTCCTTGGCCTCGCGATCGAGCACGCGATTCTCCTCGTCGGTCTGCGCGCGTCCGCCTTGGGATTCAATGTAGTCCGCACGGAAATCGGAGAGGCGGCGCTCCATGCGGCCGCGGGAGCGCAGGCCGATCAGGGCCTCGTCCCCGCTCAGCCAATCGCCGAGGTTCGCGGCGAAGGCCGCGTTGCCGCCGCCGACCGACGGGTGCAGGAGAACTTGATTGTGAAACAAATCCGAGTCGCCGACGACGACCAGGACGCCCGGAGCCGGAACGAGGCCCGCGTGCTCGTGCTGAGGCGGAAAGACGCCGCGCAGCACGGCTGCGACCGGAATGGACCGGCCCTTGGAACTCTGTCGGGCGAAGATCCGCACTCGCTGGAGCACCTCCTGATCGGGCTGAAGCGGAGTGTCGCCGGGCAACGCGCGGCCTTCCGAGCTGGAG
>JAQBVK010000100.1 GCA_027623585.1 Planctomycetota bacterium | reverse complement strand
CGAGCCGCGTCATCCGCAAGCGGCCAGCAGGATCGGCGCCACCCGGCCAGAGCGGCAGGTCCGCAAGGCGCAGGCCGGCGGCGCGCCACTGCTCCTCCACCGTCGCGGTCCAGTCCGTCGCATCGAAGGCGCCCAAGCCGATCGCGCGGCGCGCGAGGGTGATCTCGTTGTCGAGGATCTCCAAGGCTTGGCCGGAAGCGCGCTCGGCTTCCGCGCGCAAGGCTTCCGTGCGGTCGCTGACCCACTCCTGCTTCGCGGTGAGCCAGCCCACCGGCGCGTCGGCAGGCATGAGCGCGCGGCGCACGACCTCGATCTCGGCGCGCGCGTCCTGCCAGCGCCCGGAAGCGATCGCCTGCCGCAGCCGGAAATTGGCGGGCGCGTTCCAAGCCGCAAAGGCGCGCGGACCGCGGTCGGGGTCCAACCGCTCTGCGCCTGCCGGCACCGGCGGGCCGCTGAGTTGTTCCGGCGTGACCGCTCGCGGGTCGAGCTCTGTGACCACGCCGGGTTGTGAAGCCACGTCCGGTTCGGCCGGCGAGGCTGGCCAGAACACCCAGGTCAGCAATCCGAGCACCGAAACGGCTCCGGCGGCGCTCGCAAGCCGAATCTGCGTGCGGCGACGGCTGCGCGTCAAGAGGTGCGGCGCATAGCCGAGCATGACGCGCCCGAGGTCGGCGCCCAAATCCTCAGCGCGGGCGTAGCGGCGTTCACGATCCTTCGCGAGCGCGGTCGCGAGCACACGCTTGAGAACGTCCGGCACCGTATCAGGCAACGGCTCGGGATCCGAATGCATGACGCGATGAATCACTTCTCCGACGCCGGCCCCGGTGAAGGGTGGGTGGCCGGCCAACGCGTGGTACAGCGTGGCGCCGAGTGAATACACGTCGGCCTGAGCGTCGACTTCGCTCGGATCGCGCGCCTGCTCCGGGCTCATGTAGGCGGGCGAACCGAGCGCAGCGCCGTGGCGCGTGAGCGTAGGATCCTCGTCCCGCCGCACGAGTCCGAGGTCGGCGAGTACGGCGCCCCGATTGGGGTGGAGCAGCACGTTGTGTGGCTTGACGTCGCGGTGCACCGCGCCATGCCGATGCAGCCTCGAAAGAGCGCGCGCGATCTGCACGCCGAAGCGCGCCACCTGCTCCCAGCCGAGTGCGCCCTCGCGCAGCACCTCGCGCAGCGTTCGCCCTTCCACGAACTCGAGCAGCAACGCAGGCCGCCCGTCCACGTCGAAGAAGCCGTGGCAGCGCACCAGGTTCGGGTGGTCGAGTTCTGAGAGCAGCTCGGCCTCGCGACGCAAGCGCTCCGTAACCCGCGGGTCGGTGGCAACCGAGGCGCGCAACACTTTGAGCGCGAACAATCGCCCGGCTTGGTCCACCACCAACTGCACCTCGCTGGTGGGCGATTCACCGAGCATGCGCAGTGCGCGCAGTCCGCCCGGCAGCGGTTTCGACGGCGCGCGGACTTCGGGTTCGGTCACGGGAGAATCAGTCCTCCTCGGGTCCGGACTTCGCCGTGGCCGTGCCCGGCAGACGATCCTCGTAGCGCGTCATCATGCGCTTCAAGGCGAATCGCGTGATGCCGAGGATGTCGGCGGCGCGGGACTGGTTGTTGGGCTCGCGCTTCAGCGCGTCGCGGAGCATGCTGAACTCGAGCGCCTCCATGCGCTCCTTGAAGCTGGCGCCTTGACCAGGATCCTCGGCTGAGGGCATGCCGGCGGCGGCGCCTTCCCGCACTTCGTGCGAGATGTCGGTCAGATGCACTGGGCCTTCCCCGAGCAAGGCGAGCCGTCGTGCTTCGTTCCGCAGTTGGCGGACGTTGCCCGGCCACGAGTAGGACTCCAAGAGTTCGATGGCTTCGGGGGTCAAGGATCGCGGCAAGCGGCCGGACTCGGCCGCCTCCAACTCGAGAAAGTGCTCGACCAACAGCCGCACGTCGCCGTCGCGAGTGCGCAGCGGCGGCATCAGCAAGCCGACCACCTTGAGCCGGTAGTAGAGGTCTTCCCGGAACCTGTTGGTCCGCACGTGTTCGGAGAGGTCGACGTTGGTCGCCGCGATCACGCGCACGTCGACCTTGAGCACCTCGTTGCTGCCGACGCGCCGGATCTCGCCCTCTTGCAGCACGCGCAGCAGCCGCGACTGCATCGCTTCGGACATCTCGCCGACTTCATCGAGGAACAGCGTGCCCCCATCCGCTTCTTCGAAGCGGCCGATCCGGTCACGCGTCGCGCCGGTGAACGCGCCCTTGACGTGCCCGAACAACTCCGACTCCAGCAACGTGTCCGGCAGCGCGCCGCAGTTCTCGATCACGAAGGGCTTGGAACCGCGTGGTCCATGCACGTGCAGCGCGCGCGCCACCAATTCCTTGCCGGTGCCGCTGTCGCCTTCGATCAACACCGGCACTTCGGTGTGGAGAATGCGCTCGATTTCGGCGGTCAGACGCTGCATCACCGGCGAGACGCCGATCAAGCCGTGCAGACCGGAGGCCGCTGCGGGCTCCTCGGGCCGGGAAGCGGCGCGATCTTGCACGCGCTTGCCGAGTTCGCGCTGCAGGGTCGTGATGCGCCGGTGAGCGGAGGTCAAGGAACGCCGGTCTTCGGCCGCAGCGAGGTGCAGTCCGGCCAACGCGGCGAGACCGGCGAGCAGCGTCACGTCCTCTTCGCGGAAGGCGCCGGAAGCCAAACGGTGGTCCACCAGCAGCAGGCCGAGCACGCGCCCGCAACCGCGCAGCGGCACGGCGAGCAAGGAACGCAGGCCTAAATCGCTGATGCTCTCCACCCCGGCGAACTCGCCGTCGGACGCCGCGTCCTGCAGCAACAGAGGGCGCGTCGAGGCGAGCGCACGTTGAAGCAGGGTGCGGGAGACCTTGGCCTCAGGCGCAGCCACCGGTTCGCCGGCGAAGTTACGGCCGACCGCCAGGCTGGTGCGCCCTTCTTGGATCAGAAACACGAAGCCGCGTTCGGCGCGCGTCAACGAGATGCCCGCATCGATCAAGAGCGTGGCCATGCGCTCGACGCGTTCCTCCGCCTCCAGCGCGCGTGCCACGGTGAGCACCAACTCCAGCATCTCGCGTTCGCGCGTGTGCTGCTGGGTCTGCGTGGACTCCGCCGCCGCGAGCCGGTCGGCAAAGGTGCCGGCCAGGCGCAGCATGGTGCTGCCAATGCGCACCGACGCGTAGGCGCCGATCGCGCGTCGCTCGATCCGCAGTCCATCGACCCAAGTGCCGTTCGCCGAGCCGAGGTCGACCACGTAGACCTCAGTACCGAGGCGCTCGATGCGGCAATGGGCACGGGAGGCCAACGGGTCTTCGAGGCGCACGTCGCACTCGGAGCCGCGGCCGACCACGGCGCCCGCCACGCGCACCACGGTGTGGCTGCCGTCGCGTTCGACGCGGATCTCGAGGGGTTCGGAGGACGCCAAGGTGGTCTCCACGGTAGCCTACGGTTGATGCCAGCGTGGTGGAATGAGGGATTGCCTTTCGGGTGCACACAGTGCGGAAAGTGCTGTCATGCCCGGGATGGGTACGCGCACGTGGTCCTGAACCGCCGCGAACAGCTCCGGCTGGCCCGGCACCTGGGCGTGCCGCTGACCGATTTCCTGGAGCGCTATACCGAGGTCGGCGCGGACGGTCACGTCAGCCTGCGCTTCGAGGACGGCCACTGCGTCATGCTCGATGGGAAGGCCTGTTCGGTGCACGAGGCCAAACCGACGCAGTGCCGCACATGGCCGTTCTGGCCCGAACTGATGAAGAGCCGGGCGGTGTACGAGCGGGAGGTGCGCTCCTTCTGTCCCGGCTCACGGAATGGCCCGACGGTCTCGGGCGCCTCGATCCGCAGCCAGTTGTTGCAAATCGAACTGGCCGACGACGCAGCCGAGCAAGACGCGAAGCGGCGGCGCTGAGCGCGGAAACACCTGCGATTCGACGGCTACAATATGGGGCTGCCATGAGCGAAAACCCGAACGAATACGCACTCCAGCTGCTGCGGGTCAGCAAGTTCTACGAGCGCTCGCAGGCGCTCAAGGACGTCACGCTCGCGTTCTACGCCGGCGCCAAGATCGGCGTGATCGGCGCCAACGGCTCGGGCAAGTCGACGATGCTGCGCATCCTCGCCGGCGAGGATCTCGAGTTCGAGGGACGCCGCATCGTGATGCCCGGCCGCACGCTCGGCTACGTTTCGCAGGAACCCAAGCTCGATCCGGAGAAGACCGTCAAGGAGATCTTGGACGAAGCGGTCGCGCACGTACGCGCGATCACGGATCGCTACAACGAGATCTGCGGCGAGATGGGCGAAGTCGAAGGCGAGCAACTGGACCGCCTCACCGAGGAATTCGATCGCCTCCAGACCGAGATCGACGCACACGACTTGTGGAACGTCGACCTCCATCTCACGGTCGCAGCCGAAGCGCTGCAACTGCCGCCGATGGAGCGCAAGTGCGGAGTGCTTTCCGGGGGCGAGGCGCGTCGCGTCGCCTTGTGTCGCACGCTGATTGAAGCGCCCGACATCCTGCTGCTCGACGAACCCACCAACCACCTCGACGCCAACACCGTGGAGTGGCTGGAGCACCACCTCAAGGAGTACGCAGGTCTGGTGATCGTGATCACGCACGACCGTTACTTCCTCGACAACGTGGTCGAATGGATGCTCGAGGTCGAGCGCGGCGTTTGCTCCCCCTACAAGGGCAACTACACCAATTATCTCGAGCAGAAGGAGAAGGAAGTCTCCTCGATGGAGCGTTCCGAAGAGAAGCGCCTCAAGCGCCTCCACCGCGAACTCGAGTGGGTACGCGCCAACGCCAAAGCACGCAACAAGAAGAACAAGGCACGCCTCAACCGCTACGACCAGTTGATGGACGAGCAGAAAGACTTGAAGCCGGACACCATCGACCTGGTGATTCCGCCCGGTCCGCGCCTAGGCAACAAGGTGCTCGAACTCACCGAGGTCTCGAAGGCTTACGGCAACCAAGTGCTGTTCAAGAAGCTTTCCTTCACCCTTCCGGCGGCGGCGCTGGTCGGCGTGATCGGCCCCAACGGATCCGGCAAAACCACGCTGATGCGCATGGTCGCTGACCTGGACAAGCCGGACTCCGGTCGCATCGAACGCGGTCCGACGGTCGAAGTCTGTTACGTCGACCAGCGCCGCATGGAGCTTTCCGGCGAGCGCACGGTCTTCGAAGAGATCACCGACGGGCTCGAGTTCCTGCCCTTCGGAGTCGGTGAAATTCAGTCACGCGCCTACGTCAGCCGTTTCGCGTTCAAGGGCGCCGACCAAGAGAAAAAGGTCGGGCAACTCTCCGGCGGGCAACGCAACCGCGTGCAACTCGCCAAGATGTTGCGCCTCGGCGGCAACCTGATCATCCTCGACGAGCCGACCAACGACCTCGACTTGCCGACCACCCGCGTGCTCGAGGAAGCGATCGAGCACTATCCTGGCTGCATGTTCGTGGTCTCCCACGACCGCTACTTCCTCGACCGCATCTGCACTCACATGCTCGCCTTTGAAGGCGATGGCCGCGTCGAGTTCTTCCACGGCAACTACTCCGAGTACGCCGAGTGGAACGCGGAGCGACGCGAAGCTGCCGGCCTAGGACGCGAGTCCCAAGCCGGCAAGTACCGCAAGCTCACTCTGTGAGCGCGCGGAGATCCTAGGGCAGCGCTGAATCAGTGCTTTCGTTTCGGCGCGTGGATTCGCGGCCGGGACGGAATGACTTGTTCAGCGTTGCCCTAGAGCTTCACTTTCTCGGCGTGCTTGTTGCAGGCCTTGTGCGTCTTGCGGTCGCAATGCTCGCAGTGCTGGTTGTAGCCGGCCATTTCGCCCTCGAAGATCACGCGCATCGCGGCTTCAGCGTTCGCGGCGATCTTGGTGTCCTTGGCTTTCTTCGTCACCGAACGGTAGACGTCGAAGGCTTCGACGAACTCGAACTCCTTCTCGAAAGCCACGGCCTTCTCGAACAGTTCGCCGCCGCTCATCTCCTTCTTGAAGTCGGCGGATTCGGCTTCGACCTTGGTCATCCATTCCTGGATCGCCGGCGCCTGCGGCAGCGGTGAATCCGCTCCGGCATAGCCGCTGACCTTGGTGATGGCGCGGTACAGGTAGCCCTCAGCGGCCAAACCCTGAGCGGATTCGAAGGCCGAGGCGGCCTGCTGCTCGAGGTAGGTCTTGACGCGCGTCGCCCACGCCGCGGTCTCGGCGTCGTACTTGGCTTCGTTCTTCAGGATCTCGGCGTAGGCCACGTCCTGCTTGCCCTGCAGCATCATGGTGCGCACCTTGGAGAGCGCCTTCGGGTAAATGCTTCCCTTCTTCGCCGACTTCAATGCGGAACTGATCGCGCTGGAGGATTCGGACGGGTGGCCGGTCCAAACCAATTCGCCGTTTTCGAACACGGCGCTGGTCGGGAAGCCGCTGACGCCGATCAGACTCTCGAGCTCACTGCTCTTGAGGATCACCACCGGATGGGTGACGTTGAACTCATCGATGAAGCCGTCCACCAGCGCGGTTTCTTCGTCGGTGATGCTGATCACGACCAAACCTTTCTCTTCCATCTCCTCGGACTCACGGTTGAGGGTAGGAATCTGGGTCTTGCAGGGTCCTCACCAGGTGCGGAAGACCTCGATCAGGACAGTCTTGTCCTTGAGGTCCG
Organism: Planctomycetota bacterium; assembly: GCA_027623585.1. Lineage (GTDB taxonomy): Bacteria > Planctomycetota > UBA1135 > UBA1135 > UBA1135 > JAQBVK01. The sequence goes on along the minus strand of JAQBVK010000100.1, from coordinate 1,458 downwards.
CCACGGAGATCGGCACGGTGTTGTACCACTTGGCCGCATCGAACTCGGGCAGGGCGGCACCCAGCGAAGGTCCGCTGAACGCACTGGAGAGGAGCGGAGCCACGAGTGCGGCGGCCGCCAAGGGAAGCAGTGTGCGAGTACGCATCACCCCCATCCTAACCATTCAATTCCCGTAGCGGGGAGCTTCGAAGACGGGCAATTCGTCCTGGAAGTCCGGGATCCTCCAGCGCGTGGAGGGTACGTTCTGCCACGGCTGCAGGTAGAGGAGCACGGGGCCGTCCTGCCCGTTCCGCCGCCACACCACGGCGCGCAGACGCAGCACGGTGCCGGGCATCTCTTGGTAGCGCTGCTCGGGCTCCCAGGCCATGTCCTGCTTCACCCGCGCGTAGAGGTAAACCGTGAAGATGTCCGACTCCACGCCGAGCAGGTCAGTGAGTTCCAATTCGACGTCGGGCGGGATCGCTCCTTCCTCGAAGCCGGGCACCAGCCGGAGGTCTTCCAAGGACTTGAAGATCTTCCTGGGCTCCTTGTCTTCTTCTCCGAAGAGGGCATCCTGGAGTTCACGATCCTCGGTGTCCACGTCGGCGCTGTCGCGCGCGTCCATCTCCTCTTCATCAATCTCGTTGCGGAAGCGCAGGATCTCGTTGGTCTGGCGGCGCGGCAGCCGGAACTCGGGCATCAAGCCCTCGATCACGGCGCGCGGAGCCGTGTTGAGGTTGATCTTGGTTCCGATCGGAGGGTCGCCGTCGAGTGCGCCCGCGAGGCCGCCTTCACCGCGGACTTCGAGAGGATCCGCCGCAGCAGCGCCCGCGCCGTCGCCACCGCCGAGACCGCCTGCGGCGGCCGCCGCGGCTGCGGCCGCTGCGGAATCGCCCAAGTCCCCGCTCGCCGGCTGCTCGAAGGCTATCGTGGTCCAGATCGTGAACACGCTCTCCAAACCGGGCGCGATTTCTTCACCACGCACTTGGTCGTAGTAGAGGCTCTCGTCGACGTGTTCGAGCAGCATCAACTCCTCGAGCGTGTCCATCAGCGCGAACTCCGCGTCCTGTTCCTCTCCGAGCGAGTGGCGCGGATTCAACGGCAGCTCGGTTTGGCGTGAACGCGGGTCGAACCACTTCACGATCTCGTCCACGATGATGCGGCTTTCGGTTTCGTCGAGGTCGTCGTCGAACTCCTCACGCAGCGCGTCGAGGATGCGGATCGCGCGATCCTTCTCGAGTTCTCGCCGCTCCTTGTCCTCGATCGCCAAAAGGTGCAGGTTGTACTTCGAGTTCTCGTCCTGCACGAAAGTCGTGATCTCGAGATCGCCGATCATGATGCGCATCGGCTTGGACCACGTGTCTTCGAAGGAGTCCACGTTGGCCCCTTCTTCTCCGGCCGCCGGATCCCCGGCCGCGGCGTCGCCGGCTGCGGCCGCATCCCCACCCTGTGCGCCCGAGCCGCCGACCGGCGGGGATC
>JAQBVK010000099.1 GCA_027623585.1 Planctomycetota bacterium | reverse complement strand
TCCGGCGACGCTGAGACCGGCCGCGAGGACCGCGTCCGGGACGGAATGACTTGTTCAGCGTTGCCCTAGAGCTTCACCACCAGTTGCACGCCATCGCGCACGGTGAGCAGCACGTTTTCGACGCGCGCGTCATGAGCAATGCGCTGGTTGAGCGCTGCGACCGCGCGTGAGCCTTCGTCCTGCGGGTCGAGCACGCGCCCGGACATCAGCATGTTGTCGAGCAGGATCGCGCCTCCCGCTCGCGTGCGCAGCACCAACTCCTCATAGTACTCGGGGTAGCCGGTCTTGTCGGCGTCGATGAAGGAGAAGTCGATCGGCTCCGTGATGCCGCGCAGTGTCTCCAGAGCCGGACCGAGCCGCAGCTCGATCTTTGCGCCATGCGCGCTCGACGCGAAGCTCTCGCGCGCCACCCGCGCGCGATCGGAATCCAACTCGCAGGTGATCAAGCGCGCGCCCTCCTCCAAGCCTTCCGCGATCGAAAGCGCCGAGTAGCCCGTGAAGGTGCCGCCCTCCACCGCGAGCCGCGGCCGCAGCAGGCGCGTCAGCAGCTTGAGCAGCCGTCCCTCGACGCGTCCGGTGAGCATCTGCGGATCTTCCATCTCGGCGTGAGTGCGCCGCTCCAATTGCGCCAGCAGTTCAGGCTCGGCGCGCGTGGCCGCGTAGGCATAGTCCTCGATCTCCGGGCGGGCGAAAGTCTCCATCGAGGCATTCTGCCCTAGAATCCGCTGTGATGTCTGCTGATCCCGCCCTGACTCGCGTTCGTGAGTGGCTCCCCACCGTGATTGCCGATCCGCTGCTGCACGCGCGCTTCGTCAACTCGCTGGCGCGCATGGAGTACGTCGGCGTGCGCAAGATGGTGAAGGCGCGACGCTCCGAGGCCTTGGATTGCGACGGTCTGCAGCATCTGATCGAGGAAGCCGGACACGCGCTGCGCCTGAAGCGCGCCGCTCTCGCGCTTGCGGCGGAAGCGCCGGAGACGATCGAGACCTTCGCCGAGGAGCACACCCTCGCCGGCGAGGCGGCCGAGGCCTATTTGCAGGAGGTGGATCACGCCTGCGAGGAGCTCCTTGCCGCTCTTCCGGACGCCGTGCGCGCTGAGGCCAACTACTTGCTCTCCTCGGTCGCGATCGAAGTGCGCGCAGCCGCCTTTTACCCGCTCTACGAAGAAGCGCTGCGCATCGCGGAGGCGCCGTTCTCCGTGCGTCCGATCCTCCGGGACGAAGACCGCCACCTCGCCGAAGTCTCGGAGCGTCTGCGCGCGCAACTTGGAAGCGACGCGGATTCCACACTCGCTCGTGCTCTCGCCGCTGAAGCGCCGGCTTTCGCGCGTTGGGAAGCGGCGATGTGCGCCGCTATCGGATCTCGATCAGTTCCAGTCGGTCGCCGGTGCGCTGATTGACCTCGAGCACCATGCCGACGTTCGGCGCGTAGTACTTGAGCACCAGTTCGCGCACGTCGAGCGGGCTCCACTCTTGAACGACGGCGCAGCCGTCGAAGCTGCCTGCGGGAACGGTCACCGTTTGATTGATGTCCACGACCCGCGCCACGTCTTCCGCGGTGCCGAGCAAGAACTCCATGCGGAACACGTCGCCGCGCTCCGGCACGGCAGGAACCTGCAGCCCCGCCTTGGCGTTGTCGACGCCTGCACGCCAAGAGCCGTCCATTCCCGTCGGAAGTCCGGCCTCGAACTCTTGCGTGATCTCGCCGAGATACCACACCGAGCCGTCGAGGTCCTGACTGAACCATTCGAAGGTGCGCTCTTTGAGCGTGCCATCGAGATACTCGTTGCTGCTCACGGTCCGGCACGGAACGCCGCCGACTTGAAGCACGCGGTCAAGCGCCGTGGTCTCAATCCGCTCAAGACCATGTGCGGTCTGCGCCTCGTAGAGGTAGGTCGCTCCGATCGGCAGCGGATAGAAGGTCGCATTGACTTGCGCGGTGAATTGTCCCGGCGACAGGACCGGCAGGTAGGCGCCGTGCCCGAGTGCTTCGCAGACTTGCAAGCGCGCCTCGTACTGCACGATCGCTTCAGCCCAGGCCTCGCGGCGCGTGATCCAGGCTTGCTTGAGCCGCGCGGCCAGCTGCGCGCCCGGCTCATTCACGGCGAGCGCAACGCTCATCCAGAATTCCGTTTCGGCGTCGCTGCGTGCAGCGGCGTAGGCGGCGCGCGCCATCGCTTCGCAGGGACGCTCGGGCGCCGCCTCGGCTTGCGCGGAACCGAAGGTGGATTGAGCCGACAGCGGGGACGCGCTCAAGGCGCCAACCGCGATGAGAGAAAGGAGGAGGCGGTGCTTCATCGGAAGTCTCCAGGCTCAAGGTTACTCTTTACAGCCTGAACTGAAACTGAATCCGGAAGGCTCCTGCTACGATTTGAGGCGAAATGAGCGCTGAGCAGGCGGATTTGGCGGTCATCGGCGCGGGTGCGGCCGGATTGATGGCGGAGCGGTTCGCGGCGGAGCTCGCTCCGCGGGGCTCGCGCGTGGCGCTGCTCGAGGGCGCCAAGGAGCCCGGCCGCAAGATCCTGATCAGCGGCGGCGGACGCTGCAATGTGCTGCCCTTCATCAGCGAGCCCGCCGATTTCTTCACCGAAAGCTCGCGCCACGTGCTGCGGCGGCTGCTCGATTCATGGCCGCTGCCGGAACAGCGCGCCTTCTTCGAAGCGGATCTTCAATTACCTCTGGTCCTCGAAGCCGAGTCCGGGAAACTCTTCCCAGAAGCGCAGCAGGCGCGCGTCGTCCGCGACGCTTTGTTGCAGTCGGCGCGCGAAGCCGGCGCCGCCCTGCTCTGCCCTTGGCGCGTACACGAGGTCACGCGCGAGTCCGACGCCTTTCTTCTGTCTTGCGACGACGGCCGCACCTTGCTTGCCTCGCGGCTCATCCTCGCCACCGGCGGACAATCGGTGCCGAAGACGGGCAGCGACGGCGCTGGCTACGGCTTCGCGCGCGCGCTCGGGCACAGCACGTTGCCGTTGTACCCGGCGCTCGTCCCGCTGACTTCGCAAGACGCGCGCCTGACCGCGCTCTCCGGCATCGCGCTGCCGGTGCTCTGGCGCGCGCGCGTGAACGGCAAGGTGGTTGAAGAGCGGGAACGCGAACTCTTGATCACGCATCAAGGCTTCAGTGGTCCTGCCGTACTCGACGCGAGTCACTGGATCACGCACGCGCGCGCAGAGCTTAGTGTGGACTGGGGCGCGCGTGGCCGCGAGGCTTGGACTCGAACGCTCGATGCTGCCAGCGGCGGCGGCAAGCGTTCGGTGGTCGGCGCCTTGGAGCAGCACCTGCCCGCGCGTTTGGCGGCCGCGCTGGTCGCGATCGCCGAGGTGGCGCCCACCACCCAGCTCGCGCAACTCGATCGCGCGCATCGCGAGCGCTTGCTCCTCACGCTCACGGATTTCCCCTTGCCGGTCTCCGGCAGCCGCGGCTTCGCAGTCGCCGAAGTCACCGGCGGCGGCATCCCGCTCGGCGAAGTCAATCCACGCACGCTGGAAAGCCGTGCCTGTCCCGGACTCTACCTATGCGGCGAGATTCTCGATGCCTTCGGACGCATCGGGGGCTTCAACTTTCAGTGGGCGTGGGCGACGGGCCGACTCGCTGGTAGCGCCGCCGCCGCCTCGCTCACAGAGCGCCGAGCAGAAACGGCAGGCTGACTTCGTAGCGAGCGTCGATGTCGAAGTGGCCGCCCGCGAAGAACTCGGCGCGATGAGGAATGCCCAGCTTCTGCAGGCGCGCCACGAATCGACGCAAGCCCCACTGCAACGCGAACTCGTCGCTCTCGCCCGCGTCCAAGTAGAGCGCCTTCAGCCCGCGCAAGGCGTCGGCCTCGGCCTGATGGGTCTCCACGCGCAGGAGTGGATCGAAGGCCAGCCAGCGAGCGAAGACCTCCGGCCGGAACTCGCCGAGTGCCGGATCCACCGGCAACGCGCAGCCCCACGGCGAGGCGGCGTCCGGCGAATAGCAATGGCCCATCGCCAGCAGCTCGGCGCCGGCGTGCTCGCTGAATCCGATTTTCTCCATGCGCGGCAGCGCCGTGAGGAACTCGGCCGGGCCGCCCGCTTTACGCCACGCGTTCAGGGCGTCGGCGAAGCCGCGCGTGTGACTCATGTCGAAGCCGAGGTCGCCGCAGTGCGAGCCCGCGGCGGTGAACAGTCCGGGCCGGCGCATCGCGAGGTGCAGCGCGCCGAAACCGCCGCTCGACTTGCCCACCACCACGCGCCTCCCCGCGCCGCCGCATTGGTGCGCCTGCTCGACGGCGGGGAGCACCTCGTCGCAGACGTAGTCCTCGTAACGTCCGGTGCCCGCGGAGTTCACGAATTGCGAACCGCCGAGCCGCGTCTCACACGCGGGCCACACCAACACCGCCGGCGGAATGCTGCCCTCGCTCATGCCGCGGGCGATCCGCTCGGGAAGGTTCTCCTGCCACAACGAGTTCTTGTTCAGCACCTTGTGCGCGAACCCGGTGTAGCCGAACAACACCGCCACAACCGGTAGGCCCGCAGTGCGTCCACCCGGCGGAATCAGCAGCGGATTCGCGCGCCGCGGCGGATCCTGGAGCGGATTGTCGCGCAACACCTCGCTTTCCAGCTCCAGCACGGTCAATACTGCGCCGCCGGCGAGTTCTCGGCGGTACTCCATCCGCATGTCCTCAGAATAGTGCCGCGCTGGAAGCGGCCGCGGCTGCGGGATACCGTGAGGCCAGCATGTCGCCGCGCGTCCCGATTCTCTTCGCCTTGGCTCTTCTCGCCGCCTGCTCCGCCCCTCCGGCCGAGCCCGACGGCGCTTCACCCTACGACTACGAACTCAGCGAGGGCGAGGTCGGTCTGGTTCCGCTGCCGGTCGGCGAGCCGTGGCCGGACTTCTCGATCGGTTGGCAGATGCGCGAGGAGTTGGTCGATGCTGCGTCGCGGAGCCTGGTCTATCTGTCCAAGCCGTCAGCAAAGAGCTTCTTCCCCTATGGCGAGTACGGCGAAATCACGCACGACCACATGGTGGCTTCGGTGACGCGCTTCCGTGAAGTGCTCGAAACCTCGACCAGCGCGGAAGATTTTCTGGGACAGCTCAACGACGACTTCGAGGTCTGGGTGGCGCGCGGACGCAGCAACACCGGCGACGTGTTCTTCACCGGCTACGGCACGCCGATCCTGGACGGCTCGATGACGCGCAACGGCGCGTATCAATATCCGCTCTACAACAAGCCCGAGGATCTCGAGAAAGATCCGCGCACCGGCGACATCCTCGGGCGCAAGTTGCCGGGCGGCGGCTACGAGCAATATTGGTCCGCCGCCGAGTTGCGCGACAACGGCGTGCTGGACGGGAAGGAACTGGTCTGGCTCACCAACCCCTTCGACGCCTACATGGCGCAAGTACAAGGCAGCGCGGTGATTCGGCTCGAAAACGGCGCGCTCTACGAAGTGGGATACGCCGGTAAGAACGGACACGAGTACCGCAGCATTGGTTTGATCCTGGTCGAAGAGGGAAAGATTCCCAAGAGCCGCCTGTCGCTGCAGACGCTGCGCGACTACTTCGCGCAGAATCCAGCGGAAGCCGAACGCGTGCTGCCGATGAACCCGTCCTTCGTGTTCTTCCAGGAGAGCGCCGGCGGCCCGTACGGCTGCCTCGGCCAAAAGGTCACCGCGCTGCACTCGATCGCGACCGACAAGGACGTCTTCCCGCGCGCGGCCTTGGCCTACGTGGAAGCGCGGCTGCCGGACTTCACGGAAGAGGGACGCTTGGTCCAACGCCCGCACCGCTTCTTCGCGCTCGATCAGGACCGCGGCGGCGCGATTCGTTCCGCGGGACGCTGTGACGTCTACATGGGACTCGGCGACGACGCGATGGCGCGCGCCGGTCAAGTCGCCAGCCGCGGCCGGATGTACTACCTCTTCCTCAAGCCCGGGCGTTCCGGCGTGGCGAAGGCGAGCACGACTTGGGTGCCGTAGGGCGGATACTCCACGCGACAGCGGAAGGCGCGCATCGACGCCGGATCCCAGCCGACCCGCGCGCACAGCCGTCCGACGAGTTCTGGATAGCGCGGCATCTCCGCGAGGTCGAGCGCGTCGAGGCCGGAGCCCAGCGCCCGCACGGTCTCAGGCAGGTCAAGGCGGTCAAGGTCGCGGGTCGGGTCGTTGACGTCCGCGACGCCTTCGAAGGTGGTGTCGTAGAGATACAAATCCGGCTGCTGTCCGGGAAAGAGGTCCTCGTGCACGATCAAATCGAAGACCAGTGTGCGCACCGGGGTGCTGACCTCTGCAAAATAGTGATTCAATCGCGGCTTGGAGCCCTGCTTCCGCCCGTACTCCAGCTCGGCACGATTCACTTCGGCGAGCAACATGTCGACAGAGGAACGCAAGCCGAAGGCGCGGCCGCCGAGCAGATAATGCATCGTCTCGCCGATGCGCCGGGGCTCGATCGGCGCCGGCGGCGCCGAGCAGAACTCGTGCAGCGCGAACGGGTCCGATCCGTCGGCAAAGCCGGCGTGGGCCTCAGGCGCGCGCTGCTCTCCGTTCGCGGTCAAACGGCGCGTCGCCAGCTTCACCGCCGCCCCGGGCCGCATCCGTCGCAGACCGAGGAGCCCCATGAAGCACATCAAGTCGATCCGGCCCGCCGTCGCGCTCGGATTCAAGAGCACTGAAACCACGCTGGTCTCGGCAACCGCGCCTTTGATCTGACTCCATGCGCGGTAGACGTCTTGCTTGCGCCCCTGCGCGAAGTCGCCGTGTTCGTCGGGAAGCCAGACGGTTAGCAGCGCGTTGAGGCCGCCGCGCCCGCCGGTTTCTTCGCGGAACAGCCGCTCGAAAGCATCCACGGCCGCAGCGGCCTGCTTGCGTTTGGATTCCGGAACCTTGGCCTGCTCGGCGCCGGCGAGAAAACGGCGCAGCGGCTCCGGTCCGGGCACGTGATAGATGACTGAAAGCGGATCGTCCTGGCGCAGCGCTTTCAAAAGGCGGCTCGCAAAGACCTTGTTCATGCCGGCCGAGTTGCGCACGGCCTGCATCGCGCTCGCGTCCGCTGGCAGCGCCGTGACCACTGCGAGCAGCGACTTTTGGAGCTCTGCCCCCATCGCCGAGATGCGATCGGGAGCGAGGTCCGGAGAGGAATACGGTTTCATGACGCCGTCAGAGGCTAGCAGCGCCAGTTCATCCTCCAACTATGATTTCAGCATGGCTTACTGCGCTCCCTTGCTCCTCCTCCTCGCCGCCCAAAGCGGCAGCGTGACCGACGATTTTGACGCCGGCACCAATCCCAACGGTTGGAATTTCGGGTTTGCCGACGTCTTGGAGCTGTCCGGCGGCAATCCGAATGGATGGCTGCACAACGACACGCTCGACACCTTCTATCCCATTCTCGTGAGCGGGCCCGCGGCCGGCGCGCCGTGGACGGGGGATTACGCCGCCGCCGGCGTCACCTTCATCTCTCTCGACGGGCAAACTCTTCACACCGATTTCCCGGTCGCCGGCGGATTCGACCTGAGTCTGCTGCTGCGCGACGACAAGGGAACCGTCAACGTGGACGATGACGACTACGCCTACTTCGTCGCCGACGAGATTCCGCTGCCCGGCAATGGCTGGAAGCATTTCGAGATCCCAGTGCCGAGCCGCTCATCCGTCGCCGTGCCTCCGGGTTGGACCGGCGGTTGGTCCGGAAACGGCGACCACTTCCGTCCCGGCGTGAGCTGGCAGGACTTGATGGCGAACGTCACCACCGTCGAAGTGTGGTGGAGCGACCCGACCCGCTTCGCGATCTTTCAAAATTGGGGCGTCGGAGTGGACAATCTCACACTCGAGTACGGGTCGGGACTGGCTCTGCGCGCTCCGGTTCCGGGCACGGCGGGAAGCTTGAATCAATTCAGCGCGGAGAACGCGCAGCCGGGTGAGTACGTGGCCTTCGCGGGCAGTCTCAGCACCGGAGCGGCAACCGGCCGCTGCAACGGGCGGAGCTTCATGACCGGGCTCGGCCAGCCCCGGCTGCTCGGCAGTGCCGTGGCAAACGGCGCCGGAGTGGCCGATCTGAGCCTCTTTGTGCCGGGCTCCTTGAGCGGAAGTACCGTGCAGCTGCAAGCGCTCAATCGCAGCCGCTGCGAACTCTCAGGAGTGCTCGCCGTCACCTTGCTCTGAACTGCGCGACCTGCACTAGGCTGAAG
>JAQBVK010000098.1 GCA_027623585.1 Planctomycetota bacterium | reverse complement strand
GCGCGACGAGCGCGCGGCTCTGCGCCGCGGTCTTCGCGAAACCAATTCCAGGATCCAGCACGATCTGCTCCCTATTCATACCAGCATCCAAGCCGCGGCGCACCCGTTCCGTCAACTCGTCGGCGATTTCGCCGAGCAAGTGACGGTAGTGGGCGCGGGCGCCCATCTGCGCCGGGTCGCCGCGCGTGTGCATCACGATCACGCGGCAGCCCCGCTCGGCAGCGAGGGGCGCCATCGCCGGATCGTGTTCGAGGCCGCTGACGTCGTTGATCCAGTCGGCGCCGGCGTCGAGGCAAGCCTCGGCCACGCGCGCGCTGCGCGTATCGATCGAGAGCGGCAGACCCAGCGCGCGCAAGGCTGCGATCGCGGGGAGCAGGCGGCGCAGTTGCTCCGCAGCGGGGATCTCGACGGCGCCGGGTCGCGTGCTCTCCGCGCCGAGATCGAGCGCGGCGGCTCCTTGTGCGCGCAGCGCCGTGGCTCGGAGCAGGAGCGCCGCCTCGTCGAGCGCGCCGCCGGCGGTGAGCAGGGCCCCGCCATCGGAGAATGAATCCGGGGTAAGGTTGAGGACGGCGAGCCAGCGCGGCTGGTCCGGGTAAGGCTCGGCTTCGGCAACGCGCGCGCGCTCCAGCTCGGCCGCAATGCCTGCGGCGGAGTCGAACGGCGCGCATTCAGCGCGTGCCGCAGCGTTGCGCCGCCACGCCCAGGAGCCATCCGGCAGCGCGCGCTCCGCACGCCAGCCGTGCGCCTCGAGCGCACCACGTTCCGATGCATCGCCGGGTGCGGGACCGCGCCAGCATCCGTCGCCGAGGGGGAGCGGCTGCGGCGCGACGTCGCGCACGCGCATCGACTACGCCAGCCCGCCGCTGGCTTCAGGAGTTTCACTGAGCGGCGGAATGGGTGGGGCGACGACAGGAGCCTTGGACGGCAGCGGCGGCGGCGTGCCTCTTTGGCCGGCGCCCGTGCTGGAGCCCGTCGAACTCGAGCGCACTTCCTCCGGCGTGGCGCCGGCGACGAGCGACTTGAACTCGTCCTTGGTGAGCGTCTCGTGGAGCAGCAGGGCTTTGGTCACGCGCTCCGTGAGTTCGCGGTGCTCTTCCAGGACCTGACGGGCGCGCTGGTGTTGTTCGGTCAAGATCTCGCTGACCTCTTGGTCGATCTCTCGCTGCGTGTCGCTCGAGTGATCGCGGCCCATGCCGTATTCGTTGCCGAGGAAGTCGTTGCCGGTGCGCTCGCCGAAATTGACCGCGCCGAGTTTGGTGCTCATGCCCCACTGGGTGATCATCAGCCGAGCAAGTTGCGTCGCGCGCTGGATGTCGTTCGACGCGCCCGTGGTGATGTCATCCAGGAACAATTCTTCGGCGGTGCGTCCGCCGAAGAGCACGCAGATCTCGTCGAGCACGCGGTTGCGTGACCAGTGCATGCGATCCTTCTCGGGCAAGAACATGGTGGCTCCGAGCGCCAGGCCGCGCGGGATGATCGTGACCTTGTGCACCGGATCACTGTGCTTCATGTAGGCGTTGACGACCGCGTGGCCCGCCTCGTGATAGGCCGTGATGCGCTTGTCGTCGGCTTCCATCACGTGCGACTTCTTCTGGCGGCCGAAGCGCACCTTGTCGCGCGCCTCTTCCAGGTCGGACTGCATCACCCACATGTGATCGTTCATCGCGGCGATGATCGCCGCTTCGTTGCACAGCGCCGCGAGTTCGGCGCCGCTGAAGCCCGGCGTGCCCCGCGCGGCGTCGGTGAGATTGACCGAAGGGTCGAGTTTGATTTTGCGAGTGTGGACCTTGAGGATCTTTTCGCGGCCCAGCACGTCGGGCAAATCGATCACGATTTCGCGGTCGAAGCGGCCGGGGCGCAGCAGCGCCGGATCCAGCACGTCGGGCCGGTTGGTGGCGGCGCACACGATGATGCGATCGTCGGTGCTGAAACCGTCCATCTCGACGAGGATCGCGTTCAGAGTTTGTTCGCGCTCGTCATTGCCGCCGCCCATGCCGGTGCCACGCTTGCGGCCGACCGCATCGATCTCGTCGAGGAACAAGATGCAGGGCGCTTCCTTGCGCGCTTGCTCGAATAGGTCGCGCACGCGGCTCGCGCCGACGCCCACGAACATCTCCACGAAGTCGGAGCCGCTGATCGAGAAGAAGGGCACGTCGGCTTCGCCGGCGATGGCCTTGGCGAGCAGGGTCTTGCCCGTTCCCGGAGGCCCGACCAGCATCACGCCGCGCGGAATCCGTCCGCCGAGCCGCGTGAACTTGTCCGGGCTGCGCAGGAAGTCGGTGATCTCCTTGACCTCGTCGAGCGCCTCCTCGATGCCGGCGACGTCGTCAAACGTGATGCCGGTTTTCTTTTCCTTGTTCCAGACTTGCGCGCGCGAGCGGCCGAAGCCGAGAATTCCCTGGCCTTGCCCCTTCATCTGGCGCATGAACAGGAACCAGAACAGCGCGATGAACAGCAGGATCGGTCCGAAGGTCAGGAACACCGCCATCAAGCCGCTGGTCGGCTCGGTGGCCAGGCCTTTCACGGAGTTGAACACCAGGCCTTCTTGAAGCTCTGCGCCGGCCTCGCGGAACGCCAGCACTAGCCGTCCAACGTCGAGTTGCTCCTGATTGCCCGCCTTGGCGCGGAAGACTTCCGCGTAGTGGACGCCCATGTCGTCCGCCCAGTCGGCGAAGAAGCGCTGCTCGACCAGATTCCCGGAGTCCGGATCGGCGTCGTTCCTGAGCCGCGTGATGTTCAGCGGATAGCCGCGCAAGGGCTGCTTCTCGCCGCTCTCCACGTCCGCAAGAAACTTGTCGAGCTCGATCGCGCTGCTCATGCCTTGGCCCTTCGCGAGCAGGCCGCGGACTTCATCGAGGATCGATCGGCCGTCCACGACCGTGACCTTGAAGCTGCTCTTGCTTTCCTTGAGTTGAACCTCGAAGGAAGTGCCGGAATCGTTCGCGGTCAGTTCCTCGACCTGCCCGGTGTAGAGTTCCACCCACAGCCGGTCGAGCGAGAGCGGGCGGGAGGAAGGTCCGTCCCCGAACACCACCAGCGCGACGATCGCGAGCAGGAAGAGCAGCAGAAACAGGCCGCCTGAGCGGCGCGGAGGCTGCTCTTGGGGATTCGATTGGGGCTCGCGATTCATGTCAGGGTTCAGCTTCCGTTCCGATCTGCCGCGCGCAGGGCCGCAGCCACGTCGAGCACGATCTTCTCGGATACGGATTGGAAGATCTGGTCATAGGCCGACCGTTCGCTCGGCTCCAGAGAAGTAATGAACTCGAGTTCGCGCGTTTCCCGTCCCGAGGCCAGAGCGGCGCCGCTGCGGTCGGTGAGCGTCCAGTCCACCTGCACCGACACCGAGCCGAGCGCGTAGGCGCCCGCGCGCAGGCCAACGCGGCCGCGGCGCAACGGGTCCACCAGGGTCGTTTCGAGCACGAGGTCCGGTGCATCGCTGTCCAGCCGCACGTCGAGTTGACGCTGCAGGTCGGTGCGCAGCGCGCGCGTGAGCGGAGCTTCGAGGCCGATCCAGCTCGAATCGTTGAGGGTGGGCGGCACGGCGATCGAGCGCCCGCGTCCGACCGCAGGATCCAGCACTTCGTAGCCCGCGCACGAAGACGGCAGGCCGAGCGCCAGCGTCAGCAGCAACACGCGGCCGAGCCGCGCGCTCATCACGGCGCCTCGACCGCGTCCGGCGGGAGCGCGGCGAGACGCGCGGCCGCAGTCTCCGCGGCCACGGTGCCTTGCAGGTAGGGCGCGAGTTCGCGCTCTCCGGCGATCTCTTCGCCGGAAGCAATGCGCAAGTGGAGGCGCTCGCCCTCCAGGTTGCCGATGCGCTCGTAGTAGTCTGCGAGCATCAACTGATAGTTTCCGTAGAGCTCCCGCAAGTGCTCCGATTCGCTCACGGCTTCCGCGTAGTGCAGCCCGTCGGGGAATTCCCGCAGATAGGCGCGGAACTGATCGAGGCCTTGCAACAAGAGCGTTCCGTTGAGGCGCTTCGTGTCCACGCGTTGGACCGCGCACATGCCGAGCCGGAAGGAGGCTTGGTCCTCGTAGCCGAGACCGGCCAGAGCCGGATCGAGTTGGCCGGCGTAGAACAGCGCGGCGTCGGCGTACTCATGGCGCTCGTAGTAGTACTCGGCGAGGCGCGCGAGCGCTTCCGCGCGCGTCGCGCGGAACTGGCCGGTGAAGGCGAGGTTCTCCAGCGTCACGACGCCGCGTCCGCGGTCGGTGAAGATCAACAGCACGCGCCGATTGCCTTCCATCAACTCGATGCCGCGCTGGAGCAGGCGCTGTTCCACGTGCAGCGCCTCGCTGGCGGGCCGGGTTGCGTCATCGCCGCTTCGTAGAAGCGGATCGCGCGGTCCCACTGATCGGTGGCGTCGCAGACGTCGCCCGCGAGCAGGTTGAACTCGCGTTGCGTGGCGAGGTCGAACTCTTCCGCATCGAAGTCACGCAGCAGATCCCAGGCCTCATCGTTGCGGCCTTCGGCGTGCAGGACGCGCGCCGGTTCGATCACCTCGGCTCCGAGCCCGGGGCCCACGGCGCTCTGGCAGGCAGCGAGCGTGGCGGCAACGGCCACGAGGGCGAGGAGGCGGAGATTGGCGAAGCGCATCAGACAGTTCGTTTCCGGCGGCGGCGGCGTTCCTGCAAGAGCGGCCAGGCTCGCGGCGCGCGCTCTGCGTGGTAATGCAGGAACTCCACGAGGATTGTAAGACTCTCGTCCCACGGCTCCGAGTCCCGCGCTGCTTCTTCCTGCGGTTTCGGAGTTTCGGCGAGCTCCGAGCCCGCGAGCCGCCGCAGGAGCGCGTGGACCCGAGACGAGAGCAGGCGCGCGTGAGCGTGGGGGCGAGCAGGCGCGTAGATCAGGCCACCCCCCTCGGGTGAGAACCAGCGGCGGTCGCCGGTCGCCGCTGGCTCGGCTTCCAGGGTCGGATCGAGTCCGAGCAGGAAGAGGCCGCGCATGAGCGCGGGCACGACAACGGAGGCTGGATCTTGCTCCGTGGGTTGCGTTGCGAGCGCAGCCAGCGCACGGCGCAGCCACTCGAAGATCTCCTGGGATGCTTGCCCGGGTGGGGCGGCGTCCTCGGCAATTTCGGCGAGCACGGCCGCGGCGGCGAGCCGCTCCGGATCCCGCTCGAGGCCGGAGTTGCGGTCGAGCAAGCGCGCGGAATAGAGGTCAAGCAGCTCCGCGCCTTCGCGTCCGCCGAACTCGATCTCGACCAAGGCCCAGGTGTCGAGCACCGCGAAGGACCCGCTGCCGAGTTTGTTCACGCCTTTGCCGAGCAAGCTGAGCGTGCCGTGTTCCGGGGTGAGCAGGCGCAAGGTCAGCGAGGTCTCGCTGAAGGGCCAGCGGCGTAGCACGATCGCGAGCGAACGCAGGCGGCTCACGCGGAGATCATGCGCTCTCGGCGCCGGAATGGGTCGGGGCGGCGCGTTGGATGCGAACACGTTGCACGCGGCGGTCATCGGCCTCGAGCACTTCGATGATGACGCCGTCCACCGCCAAGCTTTCGCCGCGGCGTGGGATGTGGCCGATGCGATCGAAGAG
The DNA here is from genome assembly GCA_027623585.1 of Planctomycetota bacterium. Taxonomy (GTDB): domain Bacteria; phylum Planctomycetota; class UBA1135; order UBA1135; family UBA1135; genus JAQBVK01. The sequence continues at coordinate 2,710 of JAQBVK010000098.1, read as the reverse complement.
CAAACCGGCGACGGTGTCGTAATCCTCGTCTTCGGGCAACTCGCAGCCGAAGAACTCGTTCAAGTCGTAGAGGCTCACGCGCCCATCCGCGACGAGTTCGTCGTCGGTGACCCGATGCATGCGCGCCTCGCTCTCACTCTGGTCGTGTTCATCGCGGATCGGGCCGACGATTTCTTCGACGAGGTCTTCGATCGTGACCACGCCCGCGGTGCCGCCGTATTCGTCCACCACGACGGCCATGTGGTTGCGGCGTTGACGCATTTCTTCGAGCAATGCCATCACCGGCATGGTTTCGGGCACGAAGTAGGGCTCGCGCAGATGATCGCGCACCGGCGTCGCGGCGAGGTCGGTGCCGGCCGCCACGGCGGGCAACACGTCTTTGACGTGAAAGATGCCGACGACGTCGTCGAGATCCTTGTCGAGCACCGGAATCCGCGAATGGCCAGCTTCCTCGGCGATTGCGAGGGCTTCGGCCAGATTCGCGGTGAGCGGAATCGCGGTGAGATGAGTGCGCGGCGTCATCGCGCCTGCGGCGTCGGAACCCGGCAGGTCGAGCACGCGCGAAATCATTCGTCGCTCGGCTTCGCCGAGGTCCGCGCCGGGTGCATGTCCTGCGGCGACGTCGAGTAACTGCGTCGAGAGTTCCCCGTTCACGGATGCGCCGCCCGGTCCGGCCAAGGCGGTCAAACCGCGATCGAAGAGCCAGGTCAGCGGGCGGAGCAGCCACGCGAGCGGACGCACTAACGGCAAAAAACTCAGCACCAGCCGGCGCGTGCGGCGGCGCTGAATGAGGGAAGGAATTCCTTCAAGCAAGAATCCGGCCACGAACGCCGCGAGGCACCAGAGCAGAACGCGGTGATTCAACGACAGCGCCGAAACTTCCTGCACCATCAACACGGCGGCGCTGCTGATGCACACCAAGCGCAGCAGTCCGGCCGCGGAGGGCAAACTGGGTTGTCGTCGCAGGGCTTCATCGGCGCGCCGGCTCCAACTCTCTGGCAGACCGGAGAGCAGGCTGGGCCGGATCGGCGAGCCGAGCAGCGCGCGCAGGCCCCCCAGGACGGCGCCAAAACCGATCAGGACGGCCGGGAGGAAGAGCCCGGGCGGGACGGGGGTGACCTCAGTCGTGAGATCGCTGCCGAAGAACGGGGCGAGAAGCGAGAAGAGAGGACTTGGGGGCAACACGGCGGCGGAGCGGCAGCCCCGGAGGGTTACGGTGACTCGCTCCCCCTATCATATCGTCCAGCCGGAGGGCTGGATTGAACGCGAGCGCCGACGGAAGTCTTTGTGAGGCCTTGATTTACGGCTTTTCTGGCCTGCTCGGGGCCGAGCCGGAGGTGCAGGCGGATGCGGTCTTGATCCGGGCCGGCCGGATCCAGGCGCTCGGGCGGCGCGCGGATCTGTCGCTCGCGCACCCCGCCGCCACTCCCATCGAGCTCCCGGGCGGCTTGCTCGCCCCCGGTTTCGTCGATGCCCACGTGCATCCGGCCTTCGCCGCCGGGCGTGCGGCCGAATTCGGCATGAAGTGCGAGGGCAAGTCCTATCAGGAGATTGCCGCCGCAGGGGGGGGGATCCGCTCCAGCGCGCGCGCGGTGCGCGACGCGAGTGAGGCGGAGCTCACGGCGCAGGTAGGGAAGCATTTCCGCCGCATGCAGCGGCATGGCACGACCTGTTGCGAGGCGAAGTCGGGCTACGGGCTCTCCGTGGAGGAGGAGTTGAAGTCCTTGCGCGCGATCCGCGCGGCGGCGCAGGCGACCGGCATGGAAGCCTTGCCTACTTTCCTCGGCGCGCACGCGGTACCGGAGGAGTTCGCCGGCCGCGCCGATGCCTATCTCGATGCCTTGATCGAGGAAGCCCTTCCAGTGGTGCGCGCGGAGGCTTTGGCGCGCGCGGTCGACGTCTTCATCGAAGCAGGCGCTTTCACGCTCGCGCAGGCGCGGCGCTACTTGGAGGCCGCACGCGCGCTCGGTTTTGCGCTGCGCGTGCATGCCGATCAATTCACGGCGCTCGGCGGCGTGGAGTTGGCGGTGGAACTTGGCTCCGAGAGCGTGGATCACTTGGAAGCCTTGACCGACGCTGGCCTCGAGGCGCTCGCCTTGAGCGGCCGCACCTTCGCGGGCTTGTTGCCGGCAGTGCCGCACTTTCTTGGTCAGGACGCCGATGCGCCGGCGCGGCGCCTGCTCAAGGCGGGCGTTCCCTATTTCATCGCCACCGACTTCAATCCGGGGTCCTGCTACACGCCGTCCTTGCCCGAGGCCGTCCACTTCGCGCGCCGCCGCATGGGATTGACTGCGGCAGAGGCCTTCCACGGCATCACCGCCGGCGCCGCGGCCTCGCTCGGCCTCGGCGAGCGCAAAGGACGGATCGCGCCCGGATTCGACGCCGATCTCGTGCTGCTAGACCTGCCCGATCTGGACCATTTCGGGTACGGCCTCGGGGAGAATCCGGCGAGGTGGGTGATGGCAGGCGGTTGCGCTCTCAGTTTTGAATAAAAGGACTGGTCGTCGGCAGATCGCGGCACGATGTTTGCGAGTACTGAATCATGAGGAGACGCCGTACCGGTCTGTGGGTCCTCGCTGCTGCGAGTTTTGCGCTCGCGGCGTGGCTGCTCCTGCCCTTCCCGGAACGAGCACACCCCGAGCAGAGTGCGCCGACGCACAGTTCGGTCGAGGACTCGCCCGAGCCCGGCCCCTCCGCGGGTTGAGCGCTG
>JAQBVK010000097.1 GCA_027623585.1 Planctomycetota bacterium | reverse complement strand
CAGCAGCGACCGCCTCAGCATGAAGATTCCGAAGCCGATCTGGATCGCCGTGGCTCTGTCGGCCATCGTCGGCGCGAGCGGGTTCGTGTGGTTGCCGGTGCCGCTCGGCTTCGTAGAGCGTGCACTCGAGGAGCGCGAGCCCGGCTTTACGCTGGAGGGCTCTGCGCGCTTGCGCTGGGCGAGCGGTGAAGTGCGCGGGCGCGGGATGCGACTTGATTGGGAAGGGCGCAAGATCTGCGAAATTGCTGCATTGACGGTTCACGTGGACCTGCGTCCGTGGGCGGCTTCCTTCGGCCAGCCGTGGCGATTGACCGTCGACGGCGTGGATGCCGAGCTGGACGAAGCCAAGCTCGCTGCGCTGGCGAGTTTGAAGCGGGAGCCTTCGGATCCAGTCGCGATCGAAATCGAGGGGCGCGATAGCGGCATCGCGTGGACGCTGGTGGATGGGGAGCGCATCGCCGCCCGGATCCAGAGCGCGCGCGCGATCGTGCGCACCGGCGCCGCCCTTCAGGCCGAGAGCACCGGCGAAGCTTCGATCTTGCTCGAAACGCCGACCAGCGTGGAAGCGCGGTTGCGTTTTCGAGCGGTCGACGGCGGCGATACGGAGGCAAGCGTGGTGGCTTCGGGGCAACAACTTCAGGAACTCGCACGATTCTTTCCCACCTTGAAGGATTGGAGCGGATCGCTTGCCGCCACCGCGCACCTGCACGTCGGAGATGAATTTCAACGCCTGCGCGTCACTGCGGAAGCTGCGGAGCTGCGTCATCCTGCGTTGCCTGATCCGCTGACCGAGACGCATTTCGCCGTGCACGGCGATCTTCAACGCGCGCTCGAATGCGAGGGCGGCACGACCACTGCGCGCGGAAACTTCGCGGTGGAGGGCTTGGCGATCCCGCGGCCGGAGAACCGAGTCGGCTTGGGATCTTGGATGCTCGAGTTGCAGGCTAGGCTCGACGACTGCGCGATCGATGAGGCGCTCGAAGCGCAACTCGCCGAGCACGTCCCGCCGGCGCTGAAGATCCTCCGTGCGCTCGGCTTGCGCGGGGTCGCGCGAGGACGCGCCGGATTCCGCGGGAGCCTCAGCGAAGCGGGCCTCGAGGAGGGTTGGCAACTCGCCGTCGCGGCGCCAGCCACCGGCATCGGACTCGACTACGCGGGCTTCGAGAATGATCGAGGGGAGACCTTCGCCTTCCCCTATCCACTCGCGGTGACGGGCGGCATGGCGGGATGGACCGGCGATACGGTGCTCGTGGTCGCGGAGGCGATCGCCGGCGAGGCGCATGGTGACCCGCACGGCGCCGTGGAGGAACCCACGCGCATCGGCGCGCGCTGCGCAGTGAAGATTGTCGATGAAAGCGCGCGCGTGTGGCTTGACCTGGCCGCTCGCGGCGTTCGGCTCGACGACCGGCTCGGCGCCGCGCTGCAGGCGAATCCGGAGACGGGTTCCTTGTGGTACCAACTCGGCGCACCGCGCGGGTTCGCTGACGTCGACGTGGCGCTGCGCCCAGCGCTTGACGAAGAGACTGCTTGGTCAGTCCGTCTGGCTGGCCGAGATCTCGTCGCCGAACCGCCGGACGCGAACCTGAGCCTGCAGTTGCCGCGCGTGCTGGCGCAGGTCAACGCGAGCGGCGTGAGCTTCACCGCGGACGTGCGGACCACCGCTGCTCAAGCCCACGCGCAAGGCCGCGTGCGCTTGATCGCAGGGCGCGAGGGTGCGACCGACTTCGCCTGCGTGGTGAACGGCACCGGATACCTGAATGCAGAGGAGCGTGAACGGCTGCGCACGGCGCACGTCTTGCCGGCTGAATTCGTCGAGATCGAGCCAGGCGGAACTCTGGAGTGGACCGCGGCGCTCCGCACCCTGAAAGAGGGGGAGGCTTCGCCCCCGGTCACGTTGCTCGCCGAGCTCATGGTGAAGGACGCCGCGCCGAGTTGGCCGCAACGCAACGCCAGCGGGGCCGGCTGGTCGCTGCGCGCCGCGGCTGTTCTCACTCCGACGGAAGCGCTGCTCGCCGTCGCGCCCGCCGAAGGGATGTGGAAGGACGCGCGTCTGCAAATCGGCGGAGCCGCCCGTCTGCCGATGCCCGGCGGCGATCCAGACGCCGCGATCCGAGGCAAGCTCACCGCTTCCCTCTTTGAATCACCCATCAGCCAAGACGAGGTGCACAGCGCCTTGGTTCTCCTCAATGCCGACGCTTGGGCGACCGGTCTGCGTTTCGCAGGCAAGGTTTCGGCGACGGTCGAAGTGCCCCTCGGAGATCCTGCCTCCTTGCGCGCACGACTGGACCTCAATCCGCTCCACGTAGTGCTGCAGCCGGGCGCGCTCGGCGCCACCGCCATGAGTGAACCAACGCGCTACATGCTGATCGGAGCCCTGCGCTTGCTCGACGGCGCGGTCACCACTCAGCGTCTCGGGCTGCGTGGCAACGACTTGGATCTCGTGCTCGAGCAAGCCGCAGGCAGCTTGGATGAGAAGGGATTGTCGTTCCGCGGCACAGCCCTCTCGCATCGTGGAGTGAGGCTCCGCCCTCAACTCGAAGTGGTCGCGCCGCCGCGCGTGCTCGCTTCCCTCAATCGAATCGGGCTCGATGGAAGGATCGCGCCAAAGCGCGTCACCTTCGACGTGAGCTGGCCCGCTGGCGGCACACCGCGCGCCACCGCGAGCGGCATGCTCGAACTCGCCGAGTTCGACGTCAACGGACCGCCGCCCGTGCGCAGCGGTGCGGGCAGCGTGAGCTTCGAAGAATTCGTTTGGAACGGGCCTGAAGATTTTCACGGCAGCTTCCGACTGGAGCGGGGAACCGCGGTGGTGTCCGGAGTGCACCTCCGCGACGCGCATGCCACCGTGATGCTGTTTCCGGATCGCGTCATCGTGACCGATTTCGAAGCCGCAGCCCTGGACGGACGCGTCTTCACACAGCTGACCGAGGCCGATGGCAGCCCGCGCGAGGGCATGTTCTCGCTCGGACTCGACGGCAAGGCCGCCGTGCGCGCCGATTTCGGCTTCGAGGGTTTCCTCCTCGAGCGCATGGGCGAAGAGCTCGGCTATCGCGGTCCGCTCGCCGGGCGCCTGGATGGACGCGTCGACGTACGCAGTTCCGATCCAAGCCCGGTCAACTATCGTGGCACCACGAAGCTGCACATCACCGACGGCATCCTCGGCGCGGTTCCGGTGTTGTCCCAGATCTGGCAGCTGCTCGGCGTCGAAGCGCCGGTCTTCCGCGAGGGTCGGCTCGCGCTGCAGTTCTTGAGTGAAGGTCGGATCTTGGTTGAGGAACTCGCCCTTCAACATCCGCTCCTCGAGGTCACGGGAGAGCGGATGATCACCATGGACTCCTACCTCGGTCTGAAGGTGACAGTGCGTACGCTCGGATTCTTCGGGCGCCTTCCGCTGATCCGCGATTTGATGGACCTCATCGTCGAGCAAGACGTGTACGGTCCGGCGAGCGCGCCGCGCTTGCGACAGCGGGGACTCGGGAAGATTTTCCAGGGGGATCCGGAGCGGGTGCCGTTCCCGTTGTGGGTTCCGCGTACGCCTTTGCCGGATCGGTTGCGATCGCCGGTGCTCCCACCAGGAAGGATACTGGCCCCATCAAATGGCGGAAACGGGCATCAAGTCGGGCCACTTCCAGCGCAGTAGTTCGGCCGGTCGGTAACGCCTGTCGGTCAGTCCTAAGGCCATTGCTGAGCTCAGATGCTTCGTCCGATTGAACATCGGCCTGACGTAATTCCGCCAGGCGACGAAGATCCATAAATGGTGTATCAATTCGGCCTGCTTCTTGCTTGCCGCCCAACTCCTTCTCACCAAACGCGAGACCTGGTCGCGCAACATCGCAAGCATATGGTTGATCGGGAACATCGGGTTGAGCGTGTTGCGAGGAGCCGAGCCATATTCGCGGATCAGAGCAGCGAAGCGCTTGCCGAAATGACGTCGCACGATGGGAAGATAGGTGCTCTTTCGATCCATGACGAGCTGCAGAAGTTCGCGTGGCGAGTGGACGCGCTTGAGCGCGACGACGCACGCCTCCACTGCACGGCTCGAGCCGCTTGTTCGGCGGCCGTGAATTCTCTCGCGTGCCTTTTTCCGTGCAGCATTCAGTGCAGAGATCCCTCCGCGTGACGGCAAATCGGCGGTTTCTAAGTGGACCACGAATCGGGTCGCACGATGGATCAGCACCGGAACGGTGACCGGTTGCAGGCGCCGGTCATGCTCGAAAGTTTCCAGTTCGTCGAAGCTGAAGGAGCCGCTCAAACCGCCGCGTGATCTCGCGCGAGCGAGGAAAACCGCATGCCATCGGTGCAGCGCTGGACCGAAGTGGCGCAGCCGCCGCTGCACGGTCTTGCGATCGATGCGAAGGATGCGCGCCGTCTGCCGGTGCGTGACCTTGGAGACGAAGCAACCGAGAATTTGCGGATTGATGCGGGGTTTCTGCTGACGGTAGTCAAGGCGAAAACTCTGGCTGGAGAAGCGGCGGAGGCAGTGGCAGCAATGAAAGCGCTGAACGCGGCGCCCATCGACGGCGCGCTGGTAACTTCCGTCACGGTAGGAGCGAAAAGTGACGCCTCCCGCATGCGCGGCGCAGGAGGGGTAGGGACAGAAGGGCGGTGTGAATGCAGTCATGGGACTCCGCAGCAGGGCGTGGCCTGCCGCTTGGCAACTCCTTTGACGCCGCACGGACCTTCGAGTTACCCGGACTCACCAAGGCTTCCTCCAGGCGAAGGGGCCAGTATCATCCGCCGGATGCTCCACGCGGTCGTGATGGCGGGCGGATCAGGCACGCGCTTCTGGCCCGAGAGTCGGCGCAACCGGCCCAAACAATTACTGCCGATCACCGGCGGGCAAGCCATGCTCGCGGAGACGATCGCGCGACTCGACCCTCTAGTGCCGCTCGAGCGCACCTGGGTGGTCACCAACGCCCAGCAGGTGCAAGGCGTGCGGCGCGTGTGCCCGCGCCTGCCGGTGCAGAACATCCTGGTCGAGCCGGTGGGACGCAACACCGCGCCTTGCGTGGGCCTGGCCGCGGCGGTGATCGCAGAAGCTGATTGCGATGCCGTGATCGTGGTGTTGCCCGCCGATCACGTGATCTCCCCGGTGGACGAATTCCAACGCGCGCTGCGCGCGGCGGTGATGGCTGCTGATCAGCCCGGACGCTTCGTCACCTTCGGGATTCCGCCGACTTGGCCGGCGATCGGCTACGGCTACATCCGACGCGCGGCGCGCACCGCGGTGTACGAAGGACTGGATTGCTTCCACGTGGCCGGCTTCACGGAAAAGCCCCAGGCTCCACGCGCGCAGCAGTTCATCGACTCTGGCGAGTACCTTTGGAACTCAGGCATCTTCGTGTGGCGAGCGCGCACCATTCTGGACGCGATTCAGCAGCACATGCCGGAGCTTCACCTGGGCTTGGCGCGCATCGCGGAGAAGATCGGCGAATCCGGCTTCCAGGCGGAACTCGACCGCGTCTACCCGGGCCTGCCGGCGGTGCCGGTGGACGTCGGCATCATGGAAAAGGTGGAGGGCGCGCTGGTGCTCTCCGCTCCGTTCCGATGGAGCGACGTCGGATCGTGGAAGAGCCTCTACGACGAGGTCAAGCACGACGAACACGGCAACGCCGCGATCTTTCCGAAGGGCGGGACGCTGCTGGCGGAAGACGCGCGCGGAATCCTCGCGTACTCCTCCGAGCCACAAATCCTCGCGGTGATCGGAGTGGACGATCTCGTCGTGGTGCGCACTGCCGACGCGGTGCTCGTGGCACGGCGCGATCGCGCGGAAGACGTGAAGCTCATCGTGGATCGCCTCAAAGCTGCTGGACGTGAGGACGCCACCTGATGCGCGTCGCTCGATGATCGGACGCATCCTCGCCGTGGATTACGGTGGGATCCGCACCGGCCTCGCCGTGTCCGATCCGCTTGGCATCATTGCTTCCCCATTGGCGCCGATCGTCAGCGGAGACCTGCAGGAGACCGTCCAAAGCGTCGTGCGGGAAGTGCGTGAGCGCGAGGTGCGCAGGGTCGTGGTCGGCATGCCGTATCTACCGGACGGCCGCGAAGGCTCCGCCGTGCAGATCGTCGGCATTTTCATCGCGGCCTTGCAGCCTGCGCTGCCGCCGGGAGTGGAACTGCTGACGCGGGATGAGCGGCACACCACGCACGAAGCACGCGCTCTGCTGCGCGCCGGCGGCTACGACCGCAAGCGCGCCAAGCCGCTGCTCGACAGCGTGGCGGCGGTCGTGATCCTGCGTGAGTACTTGGGCGAGATCTCACGCCCCCCGCCGCCGGACCCAGAACTGGACGACGAGTGATCGCGGCTACAATGCCGGCGAGTGTCGTCTAGGCGACCGCGGAGGGACTTGCTCCCTTCGAGGAAAGTCCGGGCTCCAACAGGGCATGGTGGTGGCTAACGACCACCGGGGGCGACCCTAGGGAAAGTGCCACAGAAATTAAACCGCCTAAGCTCCGCAAGGGGCCGGTAAGGGTGAAACGGTGCGGTAAGAGCGCACCGCGCAACTGGTGACAGTTGTGGCAGGGTAAACCCCACCAGGAGAAAGCTCACATAGGGAGGGAGGTGCTGCCCGCACCGTTCGACCTCCGGGTAGAGCGTTTGAGGCCGTCGGCAACGCCGGTCCCAGAGGAATGGCCGCCACCCCGCAAGGGGGACAGAACCCGGCTTAACGGACGACACTCACTTCTTCTCGCTGCGATCAGGTCCCGGGAGATGCTCTTGTGGTGGTACCACCCCTAGTGGTCCTACAGATGGGCCCACTGCCCGGTTTTCCACAAGATCTAGCGGTGACGGCTTGCGTTTTTGACGAGAGGCGCAAGAATGGCCCTCGACATGGAGTTCGTTTGGGTTGTTCCGCGCGCCGTGCTGTTTCCAACAGCGACGCCCCACGGTCTCCAGCCGATGACTCCCGAGGCGCTGGAGCAGACCCTGCTCGCCCCCTGCCGGGAGCACGGATATTTCGTCGAGCGCCGCTGGGCGGAGAGTCACCCGGAGTGCAAGCAGCCGATCCCCTACGTGGCGGTGTTGCGTGGCTCCGAAGTCCTGTGCCTGACGCGCCTCAAGACGCAGGGTGAGAAGCGCCTGCACGGCAAGCGCTCGATCGGCGTCGGCGGGCACGTGAATCCGTGCGACCTCGATGCTGCGGGCGCCGACCTGTTCGAGAGAGCTTGCCAGCGCGAGCTGCGCGAGGAACTCGAGCTCCCGGCGGATGCGGTCCTGCGCCTGCGCCCGATCGGACTGCTGAACGACGACACGACTGCGGTCGGCGCGGTGCACCTCGGGCTCGTTTACGCGCTCGATGCCACCGATCTGTCCGTGACCATCCGCGAGACTGCGGCGATGACGGGCGGCTTCGAGTCGCTCTCCTCACTGCGGAAACTCGCCGAGGACCCGGCTTCTCCCTTCGAAACCTGGTCCGCCCTGCTGCTCCGTTCCGGAGCGCTCGAGAGTGCGCGCGCGCGTGTGCTCATTCCGTCCTAAAACCCTGGAGCTTGCACCGAATGGTCAGTCCGGTCCCCCCGCATGAACTTCCCGACGTCCTTGAGCTCGTCCGCCGTTTGAAGGAGGCCCGCACGCGTTACAACGTGCGTGTTCGCTTCAAGGACGGACGCGAAGAGAACGGCGCCGTCACGTACGTCGAACGCCTCGGCCGCGGCCGCATCATCAACGTAGACCGCGAGTTCGCGTTGGACTTCGCGATCGACGATCTCGCCGAGATCGAGTACTAGTCGGCTTCCGGCGCGTAGCGGAGTCCACCGCCTTCGCGCACGAAGCCGTGCAGGATCAGGCCGCAGGCGCGCGCGGCCGAAACCGCGAGCGTGGTCGGCATGCCCACGCCGGCCACCGCGCCCACCCCCGCGAGCGCCGCTTTCTGCACGATCTCGTAGGAGATGCGGCCGCTGACCAGCAGCCAAGCCGGCCGTTCGAGCGGATAGTGGCCGCTGCGCAGCGCTGCGCCCAGCACCTTGTCGGCAGCGTTGTGCCGGCCGACGTCTTCCGCAAGATCGTGGAGTGCGAGCGCTCCGTCGCGCTCAGCGAAGGCCAACGCCGCGCCGTGCGTGCCCGCCGTCCGCGCGAACAAGGGCTGCTGACTGCGCAGCTCCGCAAAGGCCGCACGCAACCGCTCAGGCTCGACGTCCATCGGCGCAGCGATCGCACGCGGCAGACCGTCGCGCAGATCTTCGAGCACGCGCGTGCCGCAAAGTCCGCAGGCGGAGCCGACCACCAACGCGCGCGATGCACGCGGATCGAAGGCCACTCCTTCAGCGAGCGCGGCGTTCCAGACGTGGGGCGCGGGCTCGCCGCTCTCCGCGTCGAT
>JAQBVK010000096.1 GCA_027623585.1 Planctomycetota bacterium | reverse complement strand
ACGGAAGTGGGGAAGAAACTCGCGGCCGCGACCGCCGGGACCGGGAAACGGCTCACTCTGGAACTCGGCGGCAAGTCGCCGCACCTGGTCTTCGCCGATGCCTCGCTCGATCAGGCGATCGAGGGGGTCGTCGACGGGATCTTCTTCAATCAAGGCCACGTCTGCTGCGCCGGATCTCGGCTGTTCGTCGAAGAGCCGATTCTCGACGAGGTCGTGGACCGGCTGCGCGAACGGATCAAGACCCTGCGCGTCGGCGATCCGCTCGACAAGAACACCGACGTCGGAGCGATCAACTCGAAGGCGCAATGGGAGAGCATCGAGCGCTACCTGAAGCTGGGCGCTGAGGAAGGCGCGGAACTGCATCGCGCCGATTGCGTCTTGCCCGAGCGCGGCTGGTGGCATGCGCCGAGTTTCTTCACCGGCGTGCAGCCCGCGCACGTGATCGCGCGCGAGGAAATCTTTGGACCGGTGCTCGCGGTGATGTCCTTCCGGACGCCGGAAGAGGGCATCGCGCGCGCCAACAACACTCCCTATGGCCTCGCGGCCGGCGTATGGACTGACAAGGGCTCGAAAATCTTCGAGATCGCAGCGCGGCTCAAAGCGGGCGTGGTGTGGTGCAACACCTACAACCGCTTCGATCCGGCCTCGCCCTTTGGCGGCTACAAAGAGAGCGGATTCGGCCGCGAAGGCGGCCTCCACGGCTTGCGCCCCTACCTGAGGATGGAATGATGGATGATTCTCGCATCCCGGTCACCAAGTCCTGGAAGCTCTTCATCGGAGGCCAGTTCCCGCGCTCCGAAAGCGGCCGCACCGAAATCGTGCGCGATGGCCGCGAGCGCGTGCTCGGTCACGTCGCGCGCGCTTCGGTGAAGGATTTGCGCGAAGCGGTTGCCGCCGCGCGCCGCGCGCAGGGCTCGTGGAGCCGCCGCACGGCCTACAACCGCGGCCAGATCCTTTATCGGCTGGCAGAAATGGTGGAAGGCAAGGCGGAAGAGTTTTGCGCCGCGTTGCGCGCAACCTCCTCCTTGACGCCGAAGCGCGCGGCCGCGGAAGTCGCCGCCGCGGCCGATCGTCTGGTGGCCTTCGCTGGGTGGACCGACAAGTACCCGCAAGTGCTGGGCAGTCACAATCCGGTCGCAGGGCCGTACTACAACTTCACGGTCCCCGAGGCCTGCGGCGTGGTCGGAGTGCTCGCGCCGGAGGAACCGGCCTTGCTCGGACTCGTGAGCCTCCTTGCTCCGCCCTTGTGCGCGGGCAACGCCGTGGTGGCGCTCGGCAGCCGCGCGCATCCGCTCGCCACCGTGCTGTTCGCGGAAGCGTGCGCCACGGCGGACGTCCCGCACGGCGTCGTGAACTTGCTGACCGGACGGAGGGGCGATCTCGTCACGAGCTTGGCCGAGCATCGTGACGTGGAAGCGATCCACGCAGCAGGTTCCAGCAAAGCGGAGCGCAAGATCCTCGAGAGCGGCGCCGCCGAGAACCTCAAGCGCGTGCGTGTGCGTGATCTCGACGAAGCGGATTGGAGCAACGCGCGCCGCTGCGAAAGCCCCGAATGGATCGAGGCCTTCGTCGAGATGAAAACGATCTGGCATCCGTCGGCGACGTGAGCGCGACGCCGACTCTGCGCGCGGCACGCGACACCGATTCCGCCGGCGTGATTGCGATCGTCGAAGCCGCTTTCGCGGAGTATCCGGGCAACGTGCTCGACCTTGAAACCGAGGAGCGCGGCTTGCTCACGCCCGCTTCGGCCTTCGAAGCCTTCTGGGTGTTGGACGCTGCGGGCCTGATCGTCGGCTGCATCGGAGCGGCGACGCGCGTGCCCGGCTTGCGCGCCGAGCTCAAGAAGTGCTACGTGAGGAAGGATTTTCGCGGGAGCGGGCTGGGGCGCCGATTGGTCCAAGCCATGGAGGCCTGGGCGCGTGAACAGGGCATGAATGAAGTGGAATTGTGGTCGGACACGCGCTTCGTCGAGGGCCACCGGGCCTACGAAGGGCTCGGTTACCACCGCACCGGGGCGATCCGGGAGCTCCATGACCTCTCCAGGTCGGTGGAGTGGCACTTCTTGAAGCGGCTGCCGGGATAGGCCTCAAGGCGGCAGTGGCAGGCGGCCGATGGAGGGGCGGAGTTAGGCATGAACCGCAACTTCTTCCCCTCGTCCGCATTCTTGCTCGTCCCGGTGCTCCTCTGCGGCGCGTGCGCGCTCGCCGAGGCGCCGGGCGAGATTTCTTCCATGAGCACGACCATGACCGGCATGGCCGGCGACGTGGAGGCCATGAACGCCAGCCTGGGCGTCACCAATTCGAGTCTGGGCACGACCAATGCCGGTCTCGACGCGATGGATGCGCGGCTTGCCGCGATGCTGCAGCAACTTCAAGCCGTGCGCGGCTCGCTGGAAGGCATGCAGAACTCGCTCGGCATGCTGGACGTGATGGTGGGTCAAATGGAAGACGTGCGCAATAGCTCGGAAGGGCTCGGAAATGCGATGAACACCACCAACTCCTTGCTGGGCGAGGTGCTGGTGGGAATCAATGCGACGAGCTCGGGCATGCAAGGCATGGGCGGCCAATTGAACACCATGCTGGGCACTTTGGCGGCCACCAACGCAGGACTCGATCGCATGAGCGAACAACTCGACACGCTCGGACCTTCGCTGATCGAGGACGTGATGCCGCAAGTCGAGAAGGGAGTCCAATCCCTCTCGGTTTGGCTGCTCCCGATCGTCGGCGCGTTGGCCTTCGCCTGGTTCGCGGTCGTGGCCTTGCTGTGGCGCATCGGCAGCAGACAGAAAACTGCACACGTCGCCACTGCGGCGCCGGCCAAGCGTTCGACCGAAGCGCTGCTCGACGCTTCTGCTGGCGCGCGCTAACGAACGCGCGCGATCACGCCTTGTGCGGGCCCTTCGGTAGGGGCGGCGGCCCGCCGGTCGAGGATTCCGGGGCGGGCGCGGGACTCGGTGTCGGGCGCGGGCTGTTCGCGGGCGGCGGAGTCTCGCCACCGATGTCTTCCTCGCGCACGCGACCCAGCACACCAGGCAATTCGATGCCGGCCTGACGCGCCAACTCATGGACCGGCGGCAAAGCGCCGATCAGACTCGACAGGAAGTCGGCGGTCGAACCGTTCGAGCCGCTCCTTCCGCCGCCACCGCGTCCACCTTCCCAGACCGTGACCTTGTCGATCTTGAGGTTCTGGATCGCTTTGACCTGCTCTTTGACGATCTCGGGCAGCTTCTCTACCAGCAAGAGCGTGGGCGCGATCTCCGGCCGCGCCGCGCAGGCTTCCATCAGACCGCGGTAGCCCGCCGCCTTGGCGTCGAGCACCTTGCGGATGCCCTCGGCCTCGGCCAGGTACTTGGCCAGAATCGCGTCAGCTTCACCGCGCGCTTCGCGCCGTGAGCGCTCGGCGACCGCTTCGGCATCAATTTCGATGCGCTTCTTCTCGATCTCCTGGGGAGCGAGTTGCTCCTTGGACAGACGCGCGAGTTCTTGTTCACGCTCGGCCACGAAGATCATTTCTTGCGCCTTCGCTAACGCTACGTCGCCGCGGCGCTTGGCCTCGGCCTGCACCTCGCGCAGCTTGGCGTTGTACTCGGCGATGTTGGCCTGGGCGTTGTTCTCGCCTTCGACCGCCGACGCTTCGAAGGCCGACACCGCGATGCGCTGTTTGCGCTCGGCGTCCTTCTCGCCTTCGATGCCGCTCGCGACTTCACGCGCCACGCTGACGGTTTGCTCGCGCACCGCCAAGGCCTGGCCGATCGCGCCGTCGCGCTCTTGTTGCGCCACGTCGACCCGGGCCTTGTTGATGGCTTCGGCCGCCGCGCGTTTGCCGATCGCTTCGATGTAGCCGGATTCGTCGGTGATGTCGCGGATGTTCACGTTGATCAGGTCCAGGCCGATCTTGTTGATTTCCTGTGCGACGTTCTCGTTGACCAGCGACATGAATTTCTCGCGGTCCTTGTTGATCTCTTCGATGGTCAGGGTCGCGATTACCAGACGCAATTGACCCAGGATGATGTCCTGCGCCTGCTCCGCGATCTTGCGCTCGTCCATGCCGAGCAAGCGCTCGGCCGCGTTGTTCATCAAAACCGGATCGGTGCTGATGCCCACCGTGAAGGTGGAGGGCACGTTGACGCGGATGTTGTTCTGCGAGAGCGCGCCGGACAGCGGGATCTCGATCACCATCGGATCCAGCTTGAGGTACTCGTAGTCCTGGATCAGCGGGATCACGAACACGCCGCCGCCGTGCAGGCACTTGGCCGCGCGCTGAGCGCCGACCTTACCGAACACCACCAACACGCGGTTCGAAGGGCAACGCTTGTACTGGCGGATCGTGAAGACCACCAGGAACAGGATCAGCAGCAGGATTCCGCCGACGAGCGGCAGGAAGGTTTCAATACCCGCTTGCTCAAAAACGGCGGCCGAAAGAGGCAATAGTGTCATCAAATGGGTTCCACGGTCACGGTGCGGTCGGAATTGACGCTGGCCACTCGAACGCGAGTGCGCGTCGGCAGCGCGGAGCCCGCGCTGACGGCGTTGACGATGCGCTGGCGTTCGCGGACGACGATGCGCACTTGGCCGCTGCCGCCTCCGCGCTCGGGCACCGACGCGTAGACCTCGCCTTCGACGCCTGCCGCATCGCTGAGGTTCACGGTGCCGTCGGCTTCGAGTTTGCGCGCGCTCCTGAACAGGCTGCCGATCAGGAATACGAAGAAGGATCCGCCGACGATGGCGGCAGCGAAAGACGCGCCGAGTCCCCAGGCGAGCCCGAACTTCGTGGCGTAGCCGGTCCAGCCGAAGCCCATGAAGAAGGCGGTGATGCCTTGAATCGACAAGAACTGCGCGGCGAGGCCAGAGTCGCCGTGATGCACTTCCATGCCGGTGTCGGCTTCCATGCCGCCGATGTCGGCATCGGCGATGCCGCCGAACATGAGCAGCAGCAAACGGATCAGGAAGAAGGCCGTGCCCGCAACCGCGGGAACGGAAAACCAGAGCGCGTCGCCTGCGAAGAAGTCTTGGAACATGGAGGATCAGGGGCCGGGGACATTCTATCCCCACATGGACTACGCGCGACCCGCCCCAGTGCGACTAGAATCCGAGCGATGTTTGCGAGTCTGGGCCGCTTCCCCCTCGAGAAGCCCGATGTCTTCGAGTTGGAGATCCTCGAGCTGTGGCGCCACGAGGACCTGCTGGCCCGAACGCTGGAGGCGCGCGCCGGCGCGGAACCCTTCGTGTTCTACGAGGGGCCGCCCACCGCCAACGGCCGGCCAGGCATCCACCACGTGCTTGCGCGCACGCTGAAGGACTCCGTGTGCCGCTACTGGACGATGGCGGGGTATCGCGTCGAGCGCAAGGCCGGATGGGACACGCACGGACTGCCGGTCGAGCTGGAGGTCGAGAAACAGCTCGGGATCAGCGGCAAGCCCGACATCGAGCAGCTCGGCATCGAGGAGTTCAACGAGAAGTGCCGCGCCTCGGTGTGGACCTACAAGCAGGACTGGGAGCGGTTGTCGGAGCGCATCGGCTACTTGCTCGACTACGCCCATCCTTACGTCACCTACGAGAAGGATTACGTCGAAAGCGTCTGGTATCTGCTTTCGCGTTTCGCCGCCAACGATTTGCTCTACCGCGGCCGCAAGGTGCTGCCGTGGTGCGGGCGTTGCGGCACCGGGTTGTCGAGTCACGAGGTCGGACAGGGCTACAAGGATCTCGACGATCCTTCGGTGTGGGTGAGTTTCCCGCTGACCGGCGCGAAGGGTCTACTCGAAGGGGCCGAAGTGGTGGCTTGGACCACCACCCCGTGGACGCTGCCCTCCAATTTCGCCGTTTGCGTGCATCCGGACTTCGAATACGCGGTGACGCGCGTCGGCGAACGCAAGTTCGTGCTGCTCGCCCCCAAGTTGGACGAGGTCTTCGGCAAGGAGCCGCGCGAAGCGCTCGGAACTGTGAAGGGTTCCGAACTGATCGGGCTCGCCTACGAGCCGCTGTTCGCCTGGGAAGGCGGCAGAGTGGTACTGGAGGGTGATTCCCGCCACCGCGTGGTCGCGGACGAGTTCGTCAGCGCCGAGGACGGAACCGGCGTCGTGCACATGGCGCCCTACGGCGCCGACGACTTCCGCATCGGCCAACGCGAGGGCATGCAGGCGCGCCTGTGTGTGGGGGAGGACGCGCGGCTGCTCGCGGAGATCGCCGGCGTGCCGCCCGGCACCTTCTTCCGCGATGCCAACAAGGACCTCGCGCGCGATCTGAAGCTGCGCGATCGTTTGCTCAAGCTTTCGCAGTATCGCCACTCCTATCCGCACTGCTGGCGTTGCGACACGCCGCTGATCTACTTCCCGGCGCCGGCTTGGTTCCTGAAGACCACGGCCTACGCGGACAAGATGATCGAGGTGAATCGCAAGATCCGCTGGTCGCCGCCGGAGATCGGCAGCGGCCGGATGGGCGAATGGCTGGCGAACAACGTGGATTGGGCGCTGTCGCGCGATCGCTACTGGGGTACACCGCTACCGGTGTGGGTGAACGACGAAGATCCCGACCACTGGCGCTGCGTCGGAGGCTTCGAGGAACTCGCCGAGCTGGCTGGCAGCTTGCCGGCGGACTTCGATCCGCACCGTCCTGGCGTGGATGCGATCGCCTTTCCGGCGTCCCGGTTGCAGCCCGGCAAGGCCGGCACCATGCGGCGCGTGTCGCAGGTCATCGATTGCTGGTTCGACAGCGGCGCCATGCCCTTCGCGCAGCATCACTGGCCTTTCGAGAACCGCGACACCCTGCGCGAGCAGTTCCCGGCCGACTACATCGCCGAAGGCGTCGATCAAACGCGCGGCTGGTTCTACACCCTGCACGCGATCGGCGTGTTCATCAGCGCGATCGATCAAGGCCGTGAGGAAGCCTTGCGGCTGCCCGCGGGCGGCGCCTTCAAGAGCTGTCTGGTGAATGGTTTGTTGCTCGACGCGAAGGGACAGAAGATGTCCAAACGCATCGGCAACCTCGTGGATCCGTACGCGGCGGTGCAGCGCCACGGCGCCGACGCGATCCGCTGGAGCCTGCTTGCCGCCGGCGCCGCGCACCAATCGCGCCGTTACGACGATTCCGCGATCGAGGACGTGCGCCGCCGGGTGCTCGGCACGCTGTCGGCCTGCTACGACTTCTTCGCGCTGTACTCCCGCACGGAAGGCTGGAGCCTCGCGGATCACGCGCGCGCGCCGGCCGTGGCGCAGCGCCCGGCGCTGGATCGCTGGATCCTCGCGCGGCTCGGCACCACGATCGCCGTGGTGCGTTCCTCCTTCGAGGGTTTGGAACCGCATCTGGCCCTGCGCCGGCTCGACGAGTTCATCGTGGATGAATTGTCGAACTGGTACGTGCGCCGTTCGCGCCGCAGGTTCTGGGGCACGGACGCCGACGCGCAGGCTGCCTCCGCCTTCGCGACTCTCTACGAGGTGCTGCACGCGGTCGCGCGCCTCTGCGCTCCGGTGGCGCCCTTCCTCGCCGATGCGCTGTGGCGCAAGCTCGCGCCCGATCAGGGCAGCGTGCACTGCGCGCTGTTGCCGGAAGGCGGCGCCGCCGGCAACGCACCGCTCGAGCAAGCGCTCGAGCCGATCTTGCGTGCTGCTCGTCTTGGCCGTGCGCGGCGCGAGAAGGCCGGCATTCGCACCCGTCAGCCTCTGCCAAAGGTAACGGTTTGTCTGCCGAGTCTCGACTACTTCGAGCGGATGGTTCGCGACCAGGGACTTCCGACTCCGATGGACTTCGAACGCGAACTACGTGAGGAGTTGAATGTGAAACGTATTGTGTGGGCTGCGAATCCTCAGGACGCCGGAGTGCGCGTGGTGATCAAACCGAACTTCCCGACGCTCGGCCCCAAGGCCGGCGCGAAGATGAAGGCGGTGGCCGCGGCGATCGCGAAGTTCCACTACGCGGAGGCGCAGGGTGTGCAGATGGGGGAAGCGCGTGAAGTCGAAGGAGTCACGCTCACCGCGGAGGACGTCGTGATCCAGTACCTGCCTGCGGAGGGCCAAGAGGCGGAGACGGACGGCTTCGTCACGATCGTGCTCGACGTCAAGCTGACGCCGGAACTCGAACGCGAAGGCATTGCGCGCGAAGTGCTGAACCGCGTGCAGACGCAACGCAAGGAAAGCGCATTCGACGTGGGCGACCGCATCGAGTTGCGCGTCGCTGCATCCGGTGAAGTTCTGGCGGCGCTCACCGAGCACGGCGCGTGGATCGCAGACGAAGCGCTTGCGCCCGGCGGCTTACAGCTCACCGACGCCCCCGGCGCCGATGCGCGCACCTGGGATCTGCCCGGTGAGCGCGTGGTGAAGATCGGTGTGACCCGTCTCACGGATCGCGGTAGGAAGTGCACTCACTGTTGAACCTAAATGCCAATGGGCCGCAATGGCAAATCATTCATCAAAGCGATGC
>JAQBVK010000095.1 GCA_027623585.1 Planctomycetota bacterium | reverse complement strand
GAACGAGGTGATGATGGTGTTGCCCTCGCCCGGCGTGAGGTCGTCGCGCTGCCACTGCCCGATGCACGGGCCACAGGCGTTCGCCAGCACGACCGCGCCGACGTCTTCGAGTTCCTTCATCAATCCATCGCGCTGGATGGTGGCGTGGATTTGCTCGGATCCCGGGGAAACCATCAGCGGCGCGCGGACCTTGGCGCCGCGCGCCTTGGCCTGACGCGCGATCGAAACCGCGCGAGAAATGTCCTCGTAGGAGGAGTTCGTGCATGACCCGATCAACGCATAGGAGAGCCTCGCGGGGTAATGCTCCTTCTCGACCTCAGCGCTCATCGCGGAGACCGGTCGCGCCAGGTCAGGCGTGTGCGGACCGACGAGGTGCGGCTCGAGCGTGTCGAGGTCGATCTCGAGCAACAGGTCGTAGTGACGCTTCGGATCGGCGATCACCTCGGCGTCCGGCACCAGCAGATCGCGGTTGGCGTCGGCGAGATCCGCCAGCTCGGCACGGCGCGTGGCGCGTAGATACACCGCCATGCGCTCGTCGTAGGGAAACACCGAGCAGGTCGCGCCGAGCTCCGCGCCCATGTTGCAGATCGTCGCCTTGCCGGTGGCGCTGATGCTCTCGGCGCCCGGACCGAAGTACTCGATGATCCGGTTGGTGCCGCCCTTCACGGTCAGCAGGTCGAGCACCTTGAGGATCACGTCCTTGGGCGCGGTCCAGCCCTTGAGCCGGCCGGTCAGTTTCACGCCGACCACGTTCGGCTGCAGCACTTCCCAAGGGAAGCCGGCCATCACGTCTACCGCATCGGCGCCGCCGACCCCCACCGCGCACATGCCGAGTCCGCCGGCGTTGGGCGTGTGCGAGTCGGTGCCGAGCATCAGCCCGCCCGGGAAGGCGTAGTTCTCGAGCACGTTTTGGTGAATGATTCCGCTGCCCGGTTTCCAGAAGCCGAGACCGTAACGCGCCGAAACGCTGGCGAGGAAGTCGTAGACCTCGCGGTTCTCGTCGTTCGCCACCTCGAGGTCTTCCTTCGAACCCTTGCGCGCGCGGATCAAGTGATCGCAGTGCACCGTGCTCGGCACCGCGACTTCGTCGCGACCGGCGCTCATGAATTGCAACAGCGCCATCTGCGCGGTTGCGTCCTGCAGCGCCACGCGGTCAGGGCGCAGCAGCAGATAAGCCCTGCCGCGCTTGATGCTCTGACCTGCCGGATCGTCGATGTGACCGTAGAAAATTTTCTCAGCCAGCGTCAGCGGCCGCTTGAGGCGGGCGCGCACGGTCTCGAGGGCGGCGCGGGTTCGGGCGTAAACCGCCTCGACGAGTTCAGGCGTGGATTCGATCGTCGGCATCTTGGCTACGAAAAGGACCGAATATTCTAGGGCAGCGCTGAATAAGTGCTTTCGTTCCGGCGCGTGGATTCGCGTCCGGGGTCAAGGAGCCGGGTTCTGCGCCTATTGATAGATAGGCGCAGGTTCCGGCGACGCTGAGACCGGCCGCGAGGACCGCGTCCTGGACGGAATGACTTGCTCAGCGCTGCCCTAGTCCTTTCGCGCCGGCGCGCCGTCCGCGAGGCTGCGCAGCTTCAGCGGCCACAGCGTGGTGCGACGCGGCTCCGCGAGCCAAGCGCGCAGCGCATCCTCGGCTGCAACCAGTTCACGGAGGCGCGCGCCGAGCAGCATTTGGCTGATCGCTTGCTGCGTCACGCCGAGTTCGCGCGCAACGTCGGCTTGGCGGCCGAAGCGTCGGTAGGCGCGAACGGCGTGCCAGCGGCCTTCAGTCCAGTCTGCAGTGAGTGAGCGATGCAGGCGCGCGACGGCATCGGCGAGCGCGCACTCCTCGGGACTGCGCCCGGGCAACTCTGCGCGCAGCGCCGCGCTACGGTCCATCCCGCGCAGCAATTTCTGCGCCTTGGCGCGGACCGCGCCGTCCCGGCCGGCGGCGCCCGCAGGCGGCGCAGCGGCGAGGGTGAAGCGCAGACGAATCGGCCATGCGGCCTCGCCCAGGGCGACCGCCAAATCGAAGGCGCGCTCGGCGCCGCCGAGGATGACCGTGCAGGCGGATCCGTCGTCCAGGATCTGCAGCGGGGCGATCAGGGCGTCTTTGAGCGGGCGGAGGGCCTCGTCGAGCCGGGCTCCGCAGGCGTCATCCAGACGCGCGCCCTTTGGTTTGAGGAGGGCGGCGCAGAAGCCGATGCGACTGGAGGATGCCACTGGGGCACAATGCTATTCGGTTGTGACGGGGCCTTCAACCCGCAGGGGGCGGGGCGTACACTCGCGCCATGATTCAACGCCTCGCGTTCCTCGCCGTTGCCGCCCTGTTCTTGCTTGGCGCCACTTCTTGCAGCAAGAAAGAAGAGAAGAAGCCCGAGGAGGATCTGCAGATGAGGAACCAGCAGATCGAGCAGCCTGCCGTCGAAGGCGTGCAGCCGGTCTAGTTGCCCTAGCAAGCGGCGCGGTCCGCCGCGCGATCCATGAACTCGGCCAAGGTCTGGGCGCGCAGCGCAGCAGACACGGGTTCCGCAGGCACGTGCCCGGCGCCAGCAGCGGCCTTCAAGGCTTGCTTGGCGCGGCCCAGCGCTTGCGCAGGAGTCGCGCCGCGCTGCTGCATGCGCTCGGCATAGGTCTCGATCCAGCGCAGACGCTCCTCGGCGTTCGGAGAAGTGAAGGATTCACCGCGTTGCGCGGCGAGCCAGGCGCGGAATACCCACGGGTCGGCGAGGGCGCCGCGCCCGATCATCACGGCGTCGCAGCCGGTGCGTTCGAACATCGCGGTGGCGGCGGCCGCGTCATCTGCGCTGCCGTTGCCGATCACCGGGATGCTCACGACCGCCTTGGCGCGCGCGATGCGTTCCCAACTCGCGGGCACTTCATAGCGTTCGATGCGCAAGCGCGCGTGCACGATGAGCGCGGCGGCGCCCGCAGCTTCGACGCGGCGCGCGATGTCCTCGAGACCGCGGTCGTCGGTGATGCCGGCTCGAATTTTCGCCGTGACCGGGACCGCGCCCGCCACCGCTTCGACGGTCGCGCGCACCAAGGCTTCGAGGCGCGCGGGGTCGGCGAGGAGCGCGCTGCCGGCGCAGTGCTGGAACACGCGCGGAGCGGGGCAGCCGAAGTTGAGGTCGACGAAGGCCGCGCCTTCGGCAGCGGCGATCGCGGCGGAAGCGGCGACCGCCTCCACGCGGTTCCCCATGATCTGCACGCCGAGCGCGGTGCGGCAGCCGCGATGCGATTCGAGTTCCGCGCGCACGCGTTCCGGCGTGAGTGGGATTTCGGTCACGCGGATGAACTCCGTGCACGCCGCGCCGACCGCGTCCGCGCCGCTGGTCTCGATCAGCAGGTCGCGGAAACAAGGATCGGTCACGCCTTCCATCGGCGCGAGCATCATCGGCGGCGAGATCCGCAGCGATCCGAGGGCGAGAGTGCGCATGCCGCGCGACTATTCTAGCCCCATGGCGCTTCCTGACTTGAGCGGCAAGGTCGCGGTGATCACCGGGGCGAGTCGCGGCATCGGCGCTGGACTTGCGAAGGATTTTCGGGCGCGCGGAATGCGGCTCGCGCTATGTGCACGCGGGACGACGGCGTTCGAGGACGATGGAGACGCAGTGTTGGCGCGGCGCTTCGACGTCGCGGATGCGGCGGCGATGGAGGAGTTCGCCGCGGCGGCAGCGCAGCGCTTCGGCCGCGTCGATCTTTGGATCAACAACGCGGGCATGCTCGAACCGATCGCGCCCGTGCGTCATCTCGCAGCCGAGGAGCTGCGGCGCCACTTCGAAGTCAACGTCTTCGGCGTGCTGCACGGCAGTCACGCGTATCTGCGGCGTTTCGTGGAACCGCAGAAAGGCGGCGTGCTGATCAACGTCTCGAGCGGAGCGGCGTGGAAGGGCTACGCGGGCTGGGCGGCCTACTGCATGGGTAAGGCGGCGGTGGACCGTCTCACGGAGGCGCTGCAGCTCGAAGAAGCCTCGTCGGGATTGCGAGCCTACGCGGTGGCGCCCGGCATCGTGAACACAGCGATGCAGGAATTGATTCGCGGGCAGAGCGTCGAGAACTTCCCGGACGTGGAGCGGTTCCGGCAGTTCGAGCGAGACGGAGCCTTCAACTCGATGGGATTCGTCGCGCAGCACTTCCTGGCCATCGCCTTCGATCCTGAAGCACGACCGGACACGGTGACGGTGCGTATTCCCGCAGAGGCCAAGTGAGCGCGAGCCTCGTCCAGCCGTTGAACCGGTTCTGCAGCGCGTTCCTCGCGGCCGCGTTGCTGGCGGCCTGCGCCAAGGAGAGCGGCGATCTTCCGGAGCAAGGGCTCAAGTTTTGGACCGTGCCCGAGCTGCCGGCGGATGCGAGTCTGGAGGTGAACGGGCGCGCGGTCGATGCCGAGGTCATCCGCGAACATCTTCTGCCGCAATGGACGGAGTGTTGGGATGGCCGCTCGACTCCGGAGGAGGCCTCACGCGCCTTCTTCGCGGATCCGCGCGCGCTCTTCGAACCCTTGGTGCATGACGTTCTGCTGCTGCAAGAAGCTGAACGGCGTTGGCCGGCGCTCGAGGAGGAACTCGTTCTCGCGGCGGATGCCGAAATGCTCCGCGCCACCGGATCGATCCGGCAAGCCATGCTCGCACGCCTCGGCGAAATCGGACTGCGTGCGCACGTGGAGCGCGAACTCCGCAAGCGCCTGCTCCTCGAATCTTTCGGCGCGGAAGCGGAGCTCGTCACGGACGACGAAGTCTATGAGAGATACGCGGCGCAGATGGCGGACGAAGGCGACCCTGCGCAGCTGGCGCAACATGGCGTGAACTACGAAGGATCCGCGCCAGGGATCCGTGTCGAATTGGAACTGCTTCGGGCCACGGAGGTGCAGGAGCAGTGGGTCGAGGAGCGCTTGCCGAAGGCGCGCGTTCGAGCCTCCGTACCCGGCGGCACCGCGATCTCCTGGTAGCGGGGCGGCGCGTACCATGGCCGGACGATGAGTCCGCATCCGAGCCGCTCCCGCTTCCTGCCGCGCACCGCCGCCATCAGCGGCGCCTTGCTCCTCTGCTTGGTATTCCGAAGCGGTGGCGCCCACGCCGACGAGGGCCAATGGTTGCCGGAGCAACTCTCCGACCTCGACTTCTCCGGGCTCAAAAAGCGCGGCTTGCAGCTGAGTGCGAAGCAGATCTGGGATGGCGAGAAAGGTTTGTTGACCGCCGCGGTGCAAATCAACGGTTGCTCAGCAAGCTTCGTCAGCAAGGAAGGTTTGATCGTCACCAACCACCACTGCGGTTTCTCCGCGATCAATGCGGCGAGCACGGTGGAGCGCAACCTCCTCGAAGACGGCTTCGTTTCCGCCAGCAGGGAGGAAGAGATTCCGGCGCCGGGTTACTCGGTGTCTTTCGTGCGCGGCTATGAGGACGTGACCGCCGAGATGCACGCCGCGGCCGAAGCCGCCGGCGAGGATCCCGCCGAGCGTTGGCGCGCGGTGCAGGCGGAGCGGGCGCGATTGGAGGAGGAAGCCCAAGGCGAGTTCGAGAGCGCGATCGTCGTCCCGTATTTCGAAGGGCGCGAATGGCGGCGCATCCGCCGCACCGTGCTGCGCGACGTGCGCTTGGTGTACGCGCCGCCGCGCGACGTCGGCGAGTACGGCGGCGAGACTGACAACTGGATGTGGCCGCGGCACACCGGCGATTTCAGTTTCTTCCGCGCCTACGTGTCCCCGACCGGCTCGCCCGCAGGGGACGCGGAGGAAAACGTTCCCTACGAGGCGCCGCGTTGGCTCGAGGTCAGTACCTCCGGCGTCGAGGAGTCGGACCTGGTGATGGTGCTCGGCTATCCGGGACGCACCAACCGCTACGCAACCTCGGCGGCCGTGGAGGCTGCGGAAGCGCTGTTCTACCCGTTGCGCTATCGCGTGTACTCCGAAATGATCCGCATGATCGAGGAAGACGCGGCCGGCGACCCGGAGCAGGAACTCCGCATCGCTTCGCGGATCAAATCGTTGGCGAACGTAATGAAGAACGCGCAGGGACAGGTCTGGGGCCTGGAGCGCAATCAAGTCGTCGCGCACAAACTGGAAGAAGAGGCCGCGATCAGCAAATGGATTCTCGCCGACCGCGCGCTGACGAAAAAGTTCGACGGCGTGCTCGACGAACTTCTCGAACTCGACCGCGCCGACGCGGCGCGCGTGCAGCGTGACTTCCTGCTCGGTTCCCTGAACGGCGCGCTGCGGGGCGGAGCGCCAGAGGGAGTCAATCTCGCCATCGCTGAGATGCTGCTCGCCGAGTTCGCGCAGCTTCCGGAATCGCAGAGTCTGGCCGAAGTTACTTCGTGGCTGGACGGAGGCCGCGAGGGCGGTTTCGAGTCCTTGGCCGAGTCGCTGCGTACGCCGCTGAGTGAAATGGGCAATTGGCGCGACTCGATGGCGGGCCGGCGCATGGACGTCGCCGCGCGTTGGATCGAGGCCCAGGAGCAGTGGCGTGGCAAGCGCTTCTACCCGGATGCGAACAGCACGCTGCGCGTGAGCGTGGCCAGCGTCAAGGGTTACGAGCCGCGCGACGGCGTCGCGCACCTACCGTTCACCACCGTGGACGGCATGCTGCGCAAGAACATCGGCGCGGGAGACTTCGACGTGCCCGACGCGGTGATCGCCGCGGTCGAGAAGAATCCTTCGGCGCGCAACTTGCGCGTCTGCTTCCTGTCCGACGCTGACACCACCGGCGGCAACAGCGGCTCGCCCGTGGTGGACGGCAAGGGACGCCTGGTCGGCCTCAACTTCGATCGTGTTTTCGAAGCCGTGGCCGGCGACTTCGGCTGGAATCCTGAGCGCAGCCGCAACGTGATGGTGGACATCCGCTACGTGCTGTGGTTGATGAAGGACGTCTGGCCCGCGCCCGCTCTGCTGAAGGAAATGGGCGTGAAATAGAGGAGCGGATTCTCGCCGAGTCTGCGTCAGCCGGGCCCGTCGAGCCAGGCGACCGCCTGCTCGCTCAGCGTGACCGTGAAGTGCAAAGCGCCAGCGGGAACTTGCTCACTCATCTCGCTAAAGCGGTCTCCCGGGTAGCTCAGACGCATGCCAGCACCTTGCGCAGGCAGTTCCATGAACCTCCACTCGCCGGCCGCCAGCCCGGAGCGATCAGGACTCGGCGGAATCACGGCCTCCTTCCACTCGATTCGGGGCTTGAAGCCGTCGCCGGCCGATCCGGGAGCCGCGACGAACGGCGAGCCGTCCGGACGCAGTATTCGCACCACGAGGTGGGCTCCCGGAGCGAGGGTCACCTCGCCCACCGAGTCGTCGTCGCGCGCTTCGACGAGGTAGTCCATCACCTCGTATCCGTAGCCTGGTTTGATGAACACCAGGCGAGCGTTCGCGCCGGTCACGACGCTACCGACGCGGAACGCGCCGTCAGGGCCGCTCTCCACGGTGACGCTGTCCCTCTCGCTGAAACGCGCGCGGATCTGAACTCCAGGGACCGGCGCGCCGGAGCGGTCCACGACGCGACCCCGCACCTCCACGAGTTCGGGAAGCTTCGGCACTTGGACCGGGTGCCCACCGTCGCCGGGCCGGACCGGCACCCGAGTCTCGAGCAAGGTCGAGCCGTGGTACGTGACACGCACCGTAGCCGGCACGTCGACATGGATGCCGTCGAGCCGGGCGCGGCCTTGCGTGCTCAACGCAGTCGTGTGTTTGTAGAAGCGTTTGCTGCTGTTCGACTCCGTGCCAGTGCTTCCGGAGTTCTCCGTGAACTGTCCAGTCTGGAAGCGCTGTGGCGTGAGCAGTGAGCCGTCTGCGTCGCCATCGAAGAGGATCTCGAGGTCGAGTTGACCCCAGCCGTCCTCCGGTTGCTCAGCGCCGACGATCTCGATCCAGGATCCGGGCCACAAGATCACCTCTTGCTCGACTTCGGACGCGGCAGTCAGGGCCTCGTACACAGTCAAGTAGCCGTCGGCCTGGACGCGGACTTGCGCCGCCGGCGGTGACGACTGCAACGCAGACGCCCGCCCGTCCTCGTCGCTCTGCTGCTCGGCGCCGTATGCGTCGCCGAGCCTGACCTCGGCACCCGCGATCGGCGCGCGCTGCGGATCGACGATGCGGAAGTGCAACGTCTTCGTGCTCGAGAAGCGCAGGATCAAGGGTTGGGGCAACAACTCGAGATCCTGAACGGGAATCGGTGGCGCCACGCTGCTGCCGATCTCCGGCGGCCACGAAACCTTGAACTGCAGCGTCTCCATGTGCTCCATGTTTCGGCGGCGCTCGAGGTCGAAGAAGTAGCGACCCTGGGAGTCGAGGTGTTCGCCCCAGGAGGTGGAGGAGCCGCCACTCTTCAGCGCGGCGTTGATCGATCCGCCGGCCAACGGCCGCCCGCTCGGATCGTGCAGGCGCTGGATCGCGAGATGCGGCCGCACCTCGACCTCGATCAGGTTTACGGCGACCGCTGGGTCAAGGACGACGAACTTCGACTCTCCGAGCAATGCGCCGTTGACGCTCGTCGGGCGCAATAAATCCGGAAAGAGGAGCTCGCAGTCCGGCGCGCTTCCTCGAACGGAGACTTCGAATTCCAGAGTCGCTGAGTTCAGCTCCACCGGCGTCCGCGCCACCTTGGCCGCCGGCGAGGCGTGGGTCCAGGCCTCGAGCGTCGGCGGCAGATGGAGCGAACC
>JAQBVK010000094.1 GCA_027623585.1 Planctomycetota bacterium | reverse complement strand
TGGCAGCCGCTGTTGACCGAGGTCCCGTTCCGCGAATGGCGTCCGCTGCGCGTGACCGACGCCTCGCGTGCACGCGCGGTGTTGAGTTTCACGCGCGATGCCGGCGCCGGCAGCGAAGGCGCCGCTTTGATCGAGGAACGCGCGGGACCGGGTCGCGTGGCTTGGCTGAGCGCCGCGCCGTGCGCGAGTTGGAACCGGATGGAAGAGGTCGCAAGCGGAACCCTCGCGCTGCTCTACGACCTCGCCTTCCACCTCGCGCCAGCCACCCATCTCGCTTACGACGTCGAAGTCGGTCAAGCGCTGAGCGTGTTGCTCCCCTCCCCACCCGCGGAAATCATCCTGCGGGATCCAGAGGGCGCGCGCTTTCCGATCACGCCGACTCTCCAACCCGAAGCCGGGGGTGCGCGCACGCAAGCGCTGCTGCTTCCCATCGTGGAGCGTCCCGGCGCATGGAGCGTGGAGGCGGTGCTGCTCGAAGACGACGGCAGCGATCGGCGCGTCGAACTGCGCCTCGCCGTCGGCATTCCGCCCGCAGAGAGCGACTTACGCCCGGCCGACGCGAACGCGTTGCGTCCGCTCTTGCCAGAAGGCGTGACGCTGCGGCGCTTCGATGAAAAATCGTCGGCGCCGTCGCAAGAAGTCGGCTCGCACGCCGAATACACGCGCCTGCTCTGGCAGGCAGTCGTGCTGCTGTTCCTTTGTGAGACCCTGCTCGCGGCCTTCTTGGACCGCCGACGCCGTTGAACCATCTCGACTTCGACGCGCTGCCCGCCGCCTGGGTGCTCGGGCTGGTCTTGCTTCCCGGCATCGCCGCCATCGCGTGGTGGGCTTATCGCGTCCACCGCGGCGCGGGCACGCGCCGTCACGTCGCCTGGATCTTGCGTGGCCTGCTGCTCGGTTGCGCGCTGTTGCTCGCCTTCGGTCCGCACTGGCGGCAAGACGAAACAAGGAGTGAAAAGGCGCCGCTGGCCTTGCTGCTCGACGATTCGGCCTCCATGCGCACCGAGGACGAAGGCATGCCCGGCACCCGGCTCGATCGCGTTCGAAGCCTGCTGCAGAGCGGCTTTTCGGCAGAGCTGGCGAAGCGCTACGAGTTGGACGCGTGGCGTTTCGGGGCATCCCTGGCGGCGGCGGCACCGGACGGTTCGACGCTCGCCGGTTCCGGCGAAGCCACTGCGCTCGGCGACGCGCTGCTGAATTTCCTGCGCGAGTACCGCGGCCGCGCGGCCCCCGACCTCGTGCTGTTCGGCGACGGACGCTCCAACGCGGGCGCCGAACTGGCAGAAGCGACGGAGCGCCTGCGCGCCGAAGGCATTCGTGTGCATACCGTGCTGACCGGGCACGCCGAGGAGGCCCCCGACCTCGCGCTCGAGCGGATCCAGGCGCCCGACCAGCTGCTCTCCGGTGACGTCGGACTGTTCTCACTGCGCTTGCGCGCCTCCGGCGAAGGCGTCCCGTCGCGGGCGCGGGTGCGTCTGCTCGACGAACGCGGCAGCGTCCTCGACGAAACCATCGTGGACGCACCGGGTGAGGACGGGACGCCGCTGACGCTTTCGGCGCGGCTCGAAGGTGACGGCACGCAACGCTTGGTAGCGGAGGTCGAGGCGGCGCTCGGCGAGACCGCGCTGCAGAACAACCGCGTGGTGTTCGCGGTAGATCTGCGGCGCGTGAAGATCCGCGCGCTGTACGTGGAAGGACGCGCGCGGTGGGAATACACCTACCTGCAACGACGCCTGGCGCGCGCCGAAGCCGACGTCACCCTGCAGTGTTGGCTCGCGGATGCGAGTCCGGGCTTCGTGCAGGAGCACTCCGCGGAAGCCACTCCGCTCTTGCGCCTCCCGGTCGACGCGGACCGCCTGCTCGAGGAGTACGACGTCGTGATCTTCGGCGAGGCCGAACCGAGCCGCCTCACCAGCGATCCGCTCGACGGCGCGCGCTTCCTGGACGCGCTTGCGGAGTTCGTGCGACGCGGCGGCGGGCTCTTGTTGTTGTCCGGTCCGCGCCACAACCCGCGCGCCTTGGCCGGCACGCCGCTGGAGCCGATGCTGCCGGTGATCCTCTCGCGCGCGCCGGGTTCGGCGGCCACCGCGTTCCGGCCGATGCCGCCCGATCCGATGCGTCCGCACCCGGTCGTCACGCTCGAAACCGATCCCGAAGCCAATCGGATCCTGTGGGAGAATGCCACGCCCTTGCAGTGGTTCCAACCGGTCGAGCGCCTGCGGCCCGGCGCCACCGCGTGGTTGGTGCACGACACGCTCGGCAATGAGCACGGCCCTTGGGTTCTGGCCGCCAGCACCTTCGCGCCCGAGGGCTGGATCGGCTGGATCGGCACGGATGAGACCTGGCGCTGGCGCTTCCCGGGAGGAGAGGTTTACCTCGAGCGCTTCTGGCGCGCGGCGCTGCGGCACGTTGCGGCGACGCGACTGCGCGGAGAGCAAGGGCGCGCGCGGCTCGACGTGGATCCGAGTACGGTCGAGGTCGGCGGTTTCGTGCGAGTCGAAGCGCGGCTGCTCGACGAGGCATACCAACCGCTCAACGCGGAAAGCGTGATCGTGATCGTCGAAGGCCGTGACGAGCCCATGCTGCTGCTCCCCGATGCCGGACGCGCCGGCGTCTATGGAGGACGCATCCGCGCCGCGCAGCCGGGTTCCGTCCTGCTCGCGTTGCCGAATCCCGACGGTCCGGATTCCGAGCCGCTCGCCACCGCGCGCTTCGAAGTCGTGCTGCCCTCGCGCGAGATGGCCCGCACCACTCCCGATCCTTCCGCATTGCGCATGCTGGCGGAGCGCACCGGCGGCCGCTTCCTAAGCCTCGAGGACGCGGCCTCCCTGCTTGAGGATCTTGACGGCAGTGAACGCGTGGAGCGCGTGCTCGCGAGTCGCAGCGAGCCGCTCGATCCGCGCTGGATTCTTGCCGCGCTGCTGCTGCTCGCCTCCGGCGAATGGATTCTCCGTAAGACCATGAATCTTTCATGATTGGCTTCGCGCTGCTCCTCGCTCTGGCCCCGCCGCCGCACTGCGCCGCGCAGGAAGCGGAAGCGCAGCGCAGCACCACGGTGCCGGTCGACCGTGAACTCGGCCAACGCCTCTTGGAGTACGACGCCGCCCTGGCCGAAGGGCGTTACGAGCGCGCCGCCGGACTCATCCAGCAAGTTCTCGAGGCCGACCTCGCGTTGCTGGTGCTCGGCGGCGAAGCGGAGCTGCTGCTCGGCGGCGCCGCCGCGGCTCAGGCGCGTCTCGCGCAGGCGCCTCCCGAACTCCTGAGCGCGAGGCGGGAGCAATTCGGAGCGCGCGCCGCCGATGCGCTCACCGCCGCCTTGATGCCGCCCGATCCACGGCGGCTCATCGAAGTCGCGCGACGCTATGACGGCCTCGACGAAGCGCGCCGGGCGCGCCGGGCGCTCGTGGAGTTGTGGATCGACCGTGGGCAACCCGAGCTCGCGCATGCCCTCGATCCGAGGGGCGCTGCCGCGCCACCCTTGGACGCGCTGCCGTTCACGGAGCCAACCGCCGCGGCGAGACTTCCCTCCGTCCAGAGCGTGCTCGATCCCAGCTTGCCGCTGCTGGACGCGCAACGGCTCACGCCCAGTTGGAGGTTCTCGTTCCAGCATCCGCAGTTGTTCGGAACCTTGGTGCGCCACCGCATCGCGATCGGCGACGGGCTGATCTACGCAAGCGACGGTTACGAATTGACCGCGTTGGAGGCGGGCAGCGGCGCGCAGCGCTGGCGGGAAGCCGGTGATCCTCGCTGGGAAACCCTTCCCTATCAAGAAATTCGGAATCTGGAAGAAGCGGTCTCGGCGCACTTCCTGAGCGTTCCGGTGCTGGCCGAAGGCATCGTGCTGTGCGTGCTCCAGGAGGCCAAGCCGCTCGGACGCGCCGATTCATACCGGCGCATCGACATTCGGCGCTTGTTGCCTGCGCGCCGCTTGCACGCATTCGACGCGGCAAGCGGAAAGCGCCTGTGGAGCGCAGAGACTCCCTGGGACGGGACTGAGCAAGGCGAACCGCGGGGCATGGCTTGTGGCGCCCCCGCAGTTTCCGGCGGCCGGGTCTTCCTGCCGGTCTACGACGCCGTCGGCACCATCGATTATTCCTTGCTGTGCCTCGACCTGCGCACCGGCCGTCCGCTCTGGAAACGTTTTCTCGCCAGCGGCCAACTCGAGACCAACCTGTTCGGCAACGTGCTGCGCGAGCTCGCCACGCCGCCGCCGATCGCCGAGCTGGACCGCGTGCTGACCTGCAGTCATCTCGGCACTTTCCATTCGCTCGATGCCGCAACCGGCGCCGTGTTGTGGACGCGCACCTATCCGCGCATGCGCGTGGTTCCCACGGAGAGCGGCCGCATCGCAGATCGCCCGCAACTGCTTGCGAGCAACCTCGGCATCGGAGACGGCACACGCGTCGTCTGGGCGCCGGCGGACTCCGACCGAGTCAGCGTGCTCGATCCGCGCAGCGGCGCGTTGATCGCGCAGTGGCCGGCGGTGGACGCCCGTTACCGCCACGTGGCGCACCTCTTGGCGCTCACGCCCGACGCGGTCTGGGCCACCGGTTCGCGCGTGTTCGTGCTGCCGTTGGACTCCGCGGAGGAAACGCGTGCCAGCCGAGCGGCGCCCGAAGAACGCGGCGACCTCGCGCTCGGACGCTCCGCCGTGCTCGTGCACGGCGAGGTGCTCGTGCCGGACGGCACGCGCACGGTCGAGCGTTACGACGCGAGCAGTTTGGCCTATCGCGGGCGCGCGCTCGACTTCGGTGGCGACTACGTCGAATCGGGCGCGATCCAGGCGGCGCCCGGCATGTTGTTCGTCGTGCGCTCGGACGGAATCAGCGCCTTGGCGAGTTTGGCCTCGCTGCTCGCCTCCTTGCAGGATCCTGAGATTGCGGACGGCCAGTTGGAGCGGATCCTTCCGATCGCCGCCAGCCTCGACCTCGACTCGGATCCGGCGCTCGCGCGCGGCTTCGCCATCGCCGCTGCGGCGCTCGCCGAACAGAGTCGCTTCAACACGGCGCGCAAACCGCTGCTGGAGTTCGTCGCGCGCTGCTGGATCTCGGCCGGAGAACTGCGCAAGGCCGAACCGCTGCTCGCCGCGTGGCTCGCGGATCCTTCCACGCCGAGTGCGCTTGAGGCCTGCGGTCTGCTGCTCGACGAACCGATGGTCAGCGTCGCCGAGGATGCGTTGTTGGCCAAGGCCCTGAACACCCTCGCAAACTCAGGCGTCATGACCATGCGCCTGCGCTCGCGCGGCGAAGAGCCGGTGCCCGCAGTCCTCGCCCGAGCCCGCGCCTTACGCGCGCTCGAGCGTGGAGACTCCGCCGAAGCGCGCGCGGCATTCGCGGAGGTTCTGACGCTAGCCAACCCCGGCCAGCTCATGGTGCGCGGCATCCCGCTGATCGAATGGGCCGACGCGGTTCTCGACCTCGTGCTGGAGCGCCCGGCGCAAGCGCGCGCCTTCGAAGACGAGGCGCGCCGCGCGCTCGAAGGCCAAGCCTTCGACGAGCGTCTGCTGCGCGCGTACGGCCGCGCGGCAGTCGGGCAAGAGCGACTCGCACAAGAACTCGGCCGTCCCGGACTGACCCGCGCCGAGAGCCTCGAGCGCGCGCGTTGGCGGCGCGAATGGGGCGATCCCGATCGAGCATGGCCGGAACTGACGGATTGGCTGCCGGAAGTCCCCGAGTTGCCGCGCCTCCCGCACGCGCTCGATCTCGGTCCGCGGCGCGCGGCGACCGGCGGACTGCTCGCTTGGCAGACCGCGACGCCCGCGCTCCTGCGCCTCTTCCTGCCCGTATACCAGCAACACAAAGTGATTTCCGTCGCCTTCGAAGCGCGGAGCGCTTACGAAGAATTCGCCTACTCACTCGGTGGGATACGCAGCAGCCAGGCCACCCTGTTCAGCGGTGCCTTCGTGACTCCGGAGGGCTGCGCCGTGCTGCTTCCGGACGTGCTCCTGCACTTCGGCGCCGATGGCAACTTCAGGCGGTTCGAGCTCCCCGGCACGTACCTCGAGTACGATCCTCTGCTGCCGCTCGGCGACGGCCTCGCCGCTGCGGTCTTCAGCGGTAGGGAAGGATTCTTGCGCATTGCCGTGCTGGACGGCGTCACCGGAGCCGTCTACCTGCAGGAAGAACTGCCGGGTTCGACGGGACGCCGGGTCGAGTTGCGCCGTTCCGGACGTTGGCTACACGTGCTCGAGCAAAATTCGGAGATCGCCTACCGCATCGATTTGCACTTCCGCACGCCCCCGCTCGCCTATGGGCTGCCGATGCCGATGACGTCGTCCACGGACTTGAATACCGCCGTGGCGATGGACGAAGGGATCGCCTACCTCATCAACCGCAGCAATGCGGCGGGTTATGCGGTGCGTGCCGCGCCCGGAGAAGAAGCCTGGGTGCGCGTGTTCGAGCGCGCGGAAGTGTTGCCGGCGCGCTGTGGCCCCGGCCTCGCATGGACGGCGCTGCCGCTGACGGCGGACGCCGCGCGCGTGGAACCGCGTACTTTGCACTGGCTCGCGCCCGGCGCGCAGGAGGCTTGGAGTCGCGCACTCGGCGGCCCCGACGTGCGGCTCGCCGAACTCCCCTTCTTGCACGCCTACGAGCCGCGCGGCCCCGACGCGATCGCGCTCACCATCGAGCCTGACGGCGCGACGCGCCTGACCGCGCACCGCCTCGGCGCCGAAGCGCCTGCCTGGAGCATGCGTCTGGAAGAGGTCGAATACGTTTCGCTGCGCCCGCTCCAGCCGCAGCCGCGCCGCGCCGCAGACGGCTGGGTGCTGTGCGTGCTGCAGAGCCAAACGCAGACCGCGCGCGCTCGCATGCACGTGCTGTTGATCGGCGACGACGGCAGCGTCTTCGCACGCCGCAGTTTGGACTCCAGCCAGGGCTCGGTCACGGAGTTCTGGGCCGAGCCGGTCACCGGCGGCGTACTCGTGCGGAACGGCGACCACTACCTTCTGATGGGTGAATTCGAATGATGCTCGCCTTGCTCCTGTCCTTCGCCGCCGCGCCGCAGGGCGCCGCGGATGCCGTCGCCATCCCGGAAGAGGTGTTGTCCGCGACGCGCCGCGGACTCGCCTGGCTCGCCGCGAACCAGTCGCCCGACGGCGCTTGGCGCGGCGACGTGGGCTACAAGTTGGAAGATGGCTACCAGGTCTGGAACTCGAACGCGGAGCACGTCGGCGTGACGGCGCTCGCGGGCATGGCCTTTCTCGCCGGCGGACACGTGCCGGGCCGCGGCGAGCACGGCGCCGTGGTCGAGAAAGCCCTCGACTGGCTGATTCACCAAGTGCGGCCGGACGGATACGTTTCAGCGAACGAGACGCGCATGTACTCGCACGCCTTCGCCACGCTGTTCCTGGCCGAGGCCTATGGCTTGAGCGAGGATCTGCGGCCGGCCTTGCAACGCGCGGTGGACCTGATCGTCGCAAGCCAGAATGAAGACGGCGGATGGCGCTATCAACCGCACGTCGCCGACGCCGACATGTCGGTCGCCGCCTGCCAAGTGATGGCGATGCGCGCCGCGCGCAACATCGGCGCCCAGGTGCCGGTCAGCACCGTCGAGCGCGCCGTCTCCTACGTGCGCCAGAGCGCGGTGCGGGAAGAGGATCCGACCTGGTCCTTTCAGATGGGCAATCGCCCCGGCGCGTTCCGCTACCAGCCGCAATACAACAGTCGCGCGTCCTTCGCACTGACCGCCGCCGGCATCACGATTCTGCACGGCGCCGGCGTCTACGCGGACGCCGACATCGATCGCGGCCTGATCCGCTTGGAAGAAGATCTCGCCTCGTACACGCGACGCCACGGCTACGCCGAAGGCGGCCACTACTTCTTCTATTACGGGCACTATTACGCGGTGCAGGCCTTCCACATCGCGGGCGGCGAACGCTACCGCAACTACCTCAGCGAGATTCAACGTGAGTTGCTGCGCATGCAGTCCGTGGACGGATCCTTTCCCAACAGCGTCGGTCCGGGACCTGCTTACGGCACCGCCACGGCCTGCTTGATCCTGCAAATCCCGATGGAGTACCTCCCCATCTTTCAGCGGTGAGTCAAGGCGTGCTTCCCCGCGGCATTCGGCGCGCCCTCAGCGCGCTGGAGCGGCGTCTGTTCCGCGTCCTGTTCAGCTTCGGCCTCGGCCGCGCCGCGTGGAAGGGCTGCGCGCTGCTGCTCGCCGTGTTCCTGCTCGATCGCTTTCTCGATCCGCCCGCGCCCGCGCGACTCGCAGTGGCGTTCGCGGCCTTGGCGCTCTGGTTCTGGCACTTGCGCGCAGACCTGTTGCAGCCGATGCGTCGCCGTCCGCGCGCGCGCGATCTCGCCGCCTGGTGGGAGCGCACCGACCCCGCGCTCGGCGACCTGCTCGCGACGGCCGTGGATCTCGCCGACCCCGATGCTCCGGATGCGCGGGGCTCGGTGGACTTCGCGCAGGCCGTGCTGCGCGACGCGGAGCAAGCGGCCGCGCAACTGCGCGCGCGGCAAGTGGTGCCGAGCGGGCGCGCGCGTCGATCCTTGTGGGCAGGCGCCGCCGCGATCGGCGCCGTGCTCGCGCTCACCGCGGCGCGCGCGGAAGACGCCTGGATCTTCGCGCAACGCCTGATCGGCCAAGAAGTTCCCTGGCCTTCCGACACGCGGCTGGTCCTGCAG
>JAQBVK010000093.1 GCA_027623585.1 Planctomycetota bacterium | reverse complement strand
GAGCCAACGTGGGAGCGCCCCGTCTTCGGCCATGCGTGCGGCGACGCGTGGGCCTGACTGAATCAGTGCAGAAAGCGAGGTCAGCAGTGCAAGCACGACGGCCACGCGCACCAAAGCCGCGACGGATCCTCCGAGCCACTCGGCGGCAGCGGCGACCACGTCGGGGCGGCCGGCGAGATGTGAGGCGGGCGCGGCTGCGAGAATCACGGCGTGCAAGGTGAGATAGAGCGCGGTCACCAGGGCGAGGCCGATCAAGAGCGCGCGCGGAACTTTGCGATCGGCGTCACGCACTTCCGCGCCGAGATAGACCGCCGCATTCCAACCGGAATACGAGAAGGACACCCAGACCAAACTCGCGAGAAAGGCTGCGAATGCAGGTTCAGGTAGCGCAGCGAGTGCTGGCGCGCCGGCATCCGTCGGTGCGCTGCCGGGAAGCGCGAAGGCTCCGAGCAGAATGAAGGCAGTGAGTGCACCGAGCTTCAAGATCACGGCGAGGTTCTGCACCCATACGCCAGGGGCAACGCGCAAGCCGTGCAAGGCGCAAGCACCAAGAATCGCGGCGCTACCGATCCAGTTTGCGCGCGCGCCGAGCGTCGGCGCGAGGTACGCCTGCAAACCCAAAGCGGCAGCAGCCGCGGGCGCCGCGAAGCCCGCAAGCAGAGAAACCCATCCAGCAATCACGCCCGCGGTCGGATGAAAGGTCCGAGCAAGATAGTGGTACTCACCGCCGGAGCCGGGCAACGCGCGCGCGAGTCCGCCGTAGCAGAGGGCGCCGCACAGCGCGATCACCGCGCCGATCCCCCACGCTGCGAGCACCCAGGCCGGGGAGCCAAGATCCGCGAGCAAGAAGCCCGAGGTTGTGAACACTCCCGCGCCGACCATCGAAGCAACCACCAAGGCGGAGGCGCTGCCGAGGCCGAGACCGCTGCGCGCTGCTGGGGCTGCTTCCTTCAAACTCAAGGATGCGCCCGTGGAGGATCGACCTGCTTCCAATCCAGCGCGCTGATGCTGATCTTGGGATTTGTACCGACGCGGATTTCAGAGAAGACGAAGTCAATGAACACGAGCGGAGGCCGCGCGTCGGATACCGGATGAAGGAACCATTGTTGATTCTCGTCGTGTGTGAACACCGCCTTGCTCCAACGCTGGCCGGTTTCTTGGAGAACGAGCTCCGCCTCTTGGCACGCGAGCAGGGCGACTGCAGCGACTGCGACCGCCCACCGCGCGCGACTCGGGTTCATCGGCGGAAGCGCAGCAGGTAGTTCTCCTCGAGGCCGGGAACTTCAGGTTCGTCGAGGAAGCGGAATCCGGCCTCTTCGATCTCTGCGCGGAACACCTCCTTGCCGGCGCGCACGTGGCCGAGTAACCATTCGCTGCTGACGCCTTCAATGCGCTCGAAGTCCACGATCACCAGCAGGCCGCCCGGTCTGAGCGCGCTGCGGATCGAAGCCAGGGTGCTTTGTGGGTACTCGAAGTGGTGATAAGTATCGCAGAGGAACACGACGTCCACCGAACTCGCGGTCAATTCAACGCTCCGCTCCGTGCACGCGACGATCTCGACGTTCTGCCAGCCCTCGGCGGCGGCGCGCGCAGCGAGGTGACCGAGGAAGGCGTCGGAAAGATCCACCGCATACACCTTGCCCGATCCTCCCACCGCCTGACTGAAGACCGGCTCGAACAGGCCGGTGCCTGCGCCCACGTCCGCGATCGCCGTGCCGGGCTGCAGTCCGCAGAAGGCGGCAATCGTTCCTGACGCGCGTGCGATTTCGCGCGATTCGCCTTCGAAGCGCAGGACGTAGGTGTCCACCTTCAAGTCGTCCGCGAGGAAGGGCTCGTTGATTCCAGGCTTGACGCTGGTCTCTTCGAGCTGCGCGGTGTTGGTGGCGGTGCAGGCGCCCAACGCCAGCACCAGCGAGGTCAGAATGGAACTTCGAGGCAGTCGCACAACCATTTCACGTACGGGGTCGAGGCGCGACAACGCGCGACGAACCAGTCTAAGAAGTCCGGCGCGCAAGCGGTGAGTTCGTCGGAGGTGACGGCGACGCAGAAATCCTTGCGCTTCAGGTCCTCGATGTAAGGGTGCTCCGCATCAAAGCCGCGCGGCGGCCGCTTCAAGGATTCTCCCGTCGCCCGCAATCCAGCCTTGGCGAGCGCAGCCTCTCCGGCCACCTTCTGCCACGCCTTCGGGTCCTCGACGATGCGCGCGCGGATCCGCGCGAGGGACGGGCCGTCCGGCTGCCAGATGCCGGCACCGAAGAACACTTCGCCGGGAGCCAGGTGGAGATAGAAGCCCGGGCAGTGCACGTCCTCGTACTGCAGATGCGGAAAGTGGGCGGCCAGATGCGTCTTGTAGGGACTCTTGTCCTTGGAGAAGCGCACGTCGCGGTAGATACGAAACATCGATCCGCCGACTGGGCGCGGATCGGCGAGAAAATTCGGGCTCAACTTCGGAAGACGGAGCGCGAGGTCGGCGACGAAGCGCAGCATCGGATCCCGCGCATGCGCAAGCCAGTCCTGCTTGTGCTCGTTGAACCATTCGCGCTGGTTGTTGCGCTGCAGATTCTGCAGGAAACGAAACAGTTCAGGGCCGAAATGCGGCGCCGATGCGCGGGTCACTGCACGAAGCGCTCGATCGTATTGCTCTCGAAGAAGCCGCTGCCGAGGCGGGAGGCGAGTTCCAAGTAGATCGTTTGCCCGGAGAGCGCCTGCGGAATCGGCGGCGAGACCAGAGAGCCCGTCCCTTCGCTGTTGTTGGCGCCGGAGGCCAGTACGGTCACGCCCGGACCAACGCCGAAGGGATGAGAGGAGAACGAGGTTCCGATGTTGTTGGGGGAGTACAACAGCCACCACGGCGTGGACACCGGTGCGTTGCACCATGCCAATCGCGTGCTGACGCCAGCGGTCAAGAATATTTCACAACTCAGCACGATCGTGTCGACCGACACTGCCGCGGCGGCGCCGCGATCACGCACGAAGACGTCCGCGACGGCGTTGAGGTCGGAGCCGACCAGATTTGTTGAAGCGGACTCGAAGGCCACGTAACGGCAGTCCGCTGAGATCGAAGCGTGGCTCGAAGCGCCGTCACCTTCGACGTCGAAGGAATCCACGCTCACGCGGGTGGTGGCGCCGCGCAGTCGATCGCGACAGAAGGCGTCGGATACGCCATTGAGATCGCCGGCCACCAGGTCGTCGGCGAAGGAAGTGAAGGTGACGTACCGGCCGCCGGGAGAAATTTCCGGAGCGTGTGAAGCGAGGTTGCCTTCCACTCCGGACGAATTCAAACTCACCCGTTCGGTCACGCCGGAGAGTCGGTCTCGCACGAAGACGTCCGAGCTCAGGTTGGCGTCACCCGCCGCCAAGTTGTCCGCAATGGATTCGAAGGCCACGTAGCGACCGCTGGCCGAGATGCTGGGATGCTGGGAGTCGCCGTTGGACTGCGCGCTCGAGATGCCGTCGCTGACCAGCGTGGTCTCAGCTCTCAGCACGTCGTGCACGAAGATGTCGAGTAGGCCGTTGGTGTCGCCCGCAGCGAGGTTGGTCGCAGCGGACCGGAACGCCACGAAGCGCGCGTCATCCGAAATCGAGGGTTCGCAGCTCGCGGCATCGCCCTCGACGCCCGCGGTGTTGACGCTTGCGCGCCGCGTCACGCCGGTC
Source organism: Planctomycetota bacterium (assembly GCA_027623585.1). Taxonomy (GTDB): domain Bacteria; phylum Planctomycetota; class UBA1135; order UBA1135; family UBA1135; genus JAQBVK01. The sequence goes on along the minus strand of JAQBVK010000093.1, from coordinate 5,012 downwards.
AGGAGGTCGCGCACGAAGACGTCGCGCGCCGCATTGTTGTCCCCCCCAACGAGATTGTCGGCCATCGATTGGAAGGTCACGTAACGGCCGTCCGCCGAGGTTTGCGAATGGGTTGAATCTCCGTTCCCTTCCTGGTTCGTGGAGCTGAGACTGATGCGCTGCGTGATGCCAGACAAGCGATCATGGATGAAGATGTCCAGTGCGCCGTTGTTGTCGTTGGGCACGAGATCGGTTGCCGCGGACTCGAAGACGATGAAGCGCGCATCCGAGCAGATCATGGGCGAAGATGAAGCGCCGGTTCCTTCCAATCCGGCGGAAGTCACGCTGACCCGAATCGTCGTGCCGTTCACGCGATCGTGCAAGAAGACGTCGGACACACCGTTCGTGTCACCGCTGACCAGGGTGCTCGCGTCCGAGCTGAACGCGATGAACTGCCCGTTGGCGCTGAGGCTGGGAGCGCCAGAGGCCAGGTCGCCTTCAGCACCGAGGGTGCTGAGGCTGCTGCGGGTCGTGGACTGGGCCGCAACCGTCGCGCAGAAGGCGACGAGAGCGACCGCAACGGTAAGGAGAGTTCGGAGAGGCGAGGGTCGGAACATGGGCGATCCTGGGGTGCAGAAGCACGGGAAGGTCGCGCCGGGGGCGTTGCGGGACTCGTGGGTGCAGATCCAAGATAACCCCAAAAGCAAGTTCCCGCCCATGTCGGCGAGAATTATTGGCACCGGCCTCCCTGAGCGCCTGGAGGCTTGAGGAGCCTAGGGACTTGACGGAGGACACTTTATCGCAAAGTTATCTGTGTGAGCAACTCCACTCCCCCCCTGGACCCGGAACTGGCGGCGATCGGGCCCGCGATCTGCGTGATGAATTTCAAGCCGCTCCAGGCGCGGTGGATCGTGCCTCGCCGCGGCGTGGTCCATCTCCGTCCCGAGCGACGTCGCTTCCTCAAGAACGCGGTGGCGCGGATGGTCGCCCTGCAGGTGGTTCTGGTTTTGATCGGCATCGGTGCCTGGCAGGTGATGGAGTCCGAGGCCGCGCGCGCACGGCTCGGGGACTTCATGCCCTTGATCGTCATGCTTCCCTTCCCCACTCTGGTTGCGCTGATCGGCCTCTGGTTCGACGTGCCGCGCTTCCTCGCTCATGCCGCGATCCTCCTCGCCTTGGTGTTCGGACTCCACTTCATCGGCGCCGAGAACGGCTGGTCACTGATTCTTTCCGGCGGCTCGCTGGTCGCCCACGGAAGCTGGCTGCTGATCCGCTTCTTCCGAGCGCATCATCGCTCGTTCCCTGCATGAGCGCCGACCGGAAGCCCGAGCCGGATCTCGTCTCGCGGGCGGCCGAGGGCCTGGCGGGCATCGATCGCCTGGTCCATGAGCCTGCGCGCCTTGCGGTGCTCGCGATCCTCGCGGTCGTCGAGGAAGCCGACTTCGTCTTCGTGCAGCGGCGCGCCGGTCTCACCGCCGGAAACCTCGCCACCCACCTCGCGCGGCTGGAAGAAGCCGGGTTCGTGCGGATCACCAAGACCTTCGAGAATCGCCGGCCTTGCACTCTGCTCGCGCTCACCGAGGGTGGGCGCAGCGCTCTCACTTCCTGGCGCAAGAGCATGGGCCGCTTGCTCGACCTACTGCCCTGAGAGCGCTGCGGAGCTCCGTCTTCACGAGGCTCTCATCGCCACGGCCACCGCAGCCTCTGCCGGGCGCGCCGTCGCCTCCAATCCGCGCGCCGCGGCTTCGCGATTCTCCGCGGACTTGTTCTGGCCGAGCTTGGCTTTGCCCGTCCACTGCTCCACGCGCATCTCGAAACCCACGATGCCGCCCAACAGCGCCGCATGCTTCCGCGCCGTCTCCGGTGACGGCGTCTGCGCGCCCCACACAGGATCGAAGCGGTCCGCCATCCTCCGCAACAGGGCGCGCAACCATTCCGCATCCTGCACCGCGCACGGCCGGCCGCTCGCGTGCGCGGCGAGATAATTCCAAGTCGGCACCTCGCCGGGGTTCAGATACCAGCGTGGTGAAATGTATGCGTGGGGACCGCGGAACACCGCCATCGCCGGGCGCGCGCCGTCCCATCCCCGCCAATGCGGATTCGGCTTGGCGACGTGGCCGCGCAGCCACCAAGTTCCAGCCTCTTCCTCGAGTAGAAGTGGCAGATGCGTGGCGAAAGGCGCGCCTTCGACTTCGGAACACAACAACGCGAAGGGGTGTTCGCGGGCGATCCCATGCGTCCGTTCCGGCGTGATGTCTGCGTAGGCGGGGACGTACATCGCCGTGCAGTATCGCCTGCGGACCGTGCTCCCGCTGTTAGAGTGCGCGTGTGCAGCGTCTGCTCTGGGTGTTCGTCGCGGCGGGACTCGGACTCACGGTCCAGGGCCTCCGGCCGCCCGCTCCGCGCTCGGCGGACGCGCCGAGCGACCGCTTCTCGGCGCTGCGGGCGATGGCCGACGTCGACTTCCTCGCCGCTGCACCGCGACCGATCGGCGCTGCGCATCACGAAGCCGCGCGCGACTTTCTCCAACAGCGCCTGACCGGACTCGGCGCCGAATGCGAAGTGATGGATTCCGTCGTGGATGGCGTCCCGGTCGCGAGCCTAGTCGCGCGCTTTCCCGGCTCCGGCGCCATCCCCGGTGCGGTGCTGCTCTGCGCGCACTACGACTCGGTCGAGGCCGGACCCGGCGCCGGCGACGACGCCATGGGTTGCGCCGTGGCGCTCGAAATCGCGCGCGCGCTGACCACGGCTGCCTCTCCCCCCGCGCGCGATCTGATCGTGTTGCTCACTGACGGGGAAGAACGCGGGCTGCTCGGCGCGCGTGCCTTTCTCCTCGGTGGCGACGGCACTCTGCCGCCTCATCCGCTCGCCGCCGCGACGGCTTTGGTGCTGAATTTCGAAGGACGAGGCAGCGGCGGCCCGGCGCTCATGTTTCAGACCGGGCAGGACAACGGCGCCGTGCTCGGCGCGCTCGCGCGCGCGCCGCATCCGGCAGGATCTTCGCTCGCCAAAGCGGTGTACGAACGCATGCCCAACGACACGGACCTCACCGTGTTTCTGCGCGCGGGCTTGCAGGGACTGAATTTCGCCTGTCTCGATCGCTTCGCCTCCTATCACACCGCACTCGACGTTCCGGAGCGGCTCGACCCCGGCACCGTGCAACAGATGGGTGATCAAGGTCTCACGGTCGCACGCTGGGCGCTCGACGAAGCCGGTGACTTCCGTGCGCCCGATGCCGCGTATTTCAATCTCTACGGACGCACCTTCATTCATCATCCCCTGTCGTGGACGCCGGCCATCACCGCCTTGGCCGCCATGCTCGCCGCCTACGTGCTCCGTCGTATGCGAGCGCGACTCGCTGCGAGCGCGCTCGGCGTGCTCCTCGCCCTCCTCGCGGTGTGCCTGCCCGCGATCTTCATCTTCGGCCTCACGCGCCTGTTTCCTTCCCTCTTTTCACTGTCCGCTTCGCACGCCTCCGATCTGCACCTGAGGCTCAGCGGACTCTCGCTCGCGCTCCTCGCCGCCGTCGCCGCCTGGCTCATGACTGCCTGGACAGCGCGCCGCTGGCCCCGCATCGATGCCGACGCCGGCGCGATCGGCCTCTGCCTGCTCGGCGCGATCGCCGTCGCAATCCTGATGCCCGAAGCGGCATTCCTTCTGCTCGTGCCCTGCTTCGCGATCTCGGCGGCGCTCCTCGTGCGCGGCGCCGGCGCGCCCACACTGCTCGCGCGAGGCGCAGCGGCCGTCACCATCACGAGCCTGAGCGGCCTCTGGGTTTACAACCTCTTGCTCGCGCTCGCGTTGCCGGGCGCTTTCGTCGCGGCGGCTCTCGCCGCGTTCACCGCGGTGCAGCTTCGTCCTTTGTGGCGGGCGGCACCCAGCCGCTGACCCCAGGCAGCATGCGATAGAGCAGCGCGTGGTACGCGCGCCGCGGAAGCAAGCGCCGCAGCAAGTAGAACATGCGCGCATCGCGCGTCACGGCGAGGCGCAGCGGCGGCGAGCGCCGTCTTGCGCAACGCAAGATCCGCGCGGCGACGTCGTCCGGCGTCGCGCGCGCGCGCTGCATGAGACGCGCGATGAACGGCCCCATGTGCCGGTAATACTCCACGTACGCGCTCCGCTCCGGATCGAGTCCGGCCGGCGTCAGCACGTGCGTGAAGGAATCCGATCGGATGAAGCCCGGCTGAATGAGGGTGACGCGCACCCCCCACGGCCGTGCTTCGTACCACAAGGATTCGCTCGCGCCTTCGAGCGCCCACTTGCTGGCCGAATAGGAGCCCATCGTCGGCATCGCCATCATGCCGCTCACGCTGCTGACGTTGAGGATGCGGCCCCAGCGCTGCGCGCGCATGTGCGGTAGCACCAGTCGGCTCAGCGCGAGCGGGCCGAGATGATTGACCTCGAGCTGCACGCGCTCGTCTTCCGCCGTCATGTCCTCCAGCGCGGAGCGATAGGAGACGCCGGCGTTGTTGATCAGCACGTCCACGCCGCCCCAGCGCTCGTCGGCGTGGCGCACGGCGGCGCGGCGTTCGGCGTCGCTCCTCACGTCGAGCGGCAGCACCTCGAGCGTCTCGCTGCGGAGCACTCCGGCTTCCCCGAGACGGTGCAGCGAAGTTGCGCGCGCGGTCAGCAGCGTTCGGCACTCTCCACGCGCAGCCGCAGCCGAAAGCCGCCGCGCCAGCGCTAGTCCGATCCCGGAGGAGCAGCCCGTCACCAAAAAGACCGGCGGGCCGCCGCGGGACCGGGAAGGAAATCCCGGTGCTCGCAACGGCCCTAGTCTAGAGAGTGGTACGCGGTCTAGAACACTTCCACCCAGAGCAGATTCGAATCCTGCCACACGCCACCGGCGGGCGAGGCCGCCTTGACGTAGAAAGTCTTGCCGGCGAGCACGGTCGGAAGCGGTCCAGCGGTGAAGCTGAAGGTGCCGCTCGCCGTCGTCATGCCGGAGCCGAGCACCGCGGCGCCCGTACCGACGTCGAAGCCGTGGCCTGCGTAGTGAATGCCGGTCTGATTCAGGCTACGAAGCATCTAGA
>JAQBVK010000092.1 GCA_027623585.1 Planctomycetota bacterium | reverse complement strand
ATGGTCGGCCGGAAGACTCGTTTCCTTCCCGAATTGTCGTGACCGCCGCCTCCTCGCGCCGCTCCCGCGCTGCGCGCAACACCGTCAAGGTGGTGCTAGCGCTGGTGGCGCTCAAGGTCGTGACCTGGGCGTTCACGGGTTCCAGCGGCGTCCTCGGCAGCGCGCTCGACTCGGTGTTCGACGTACTCGCGTCCTTGCTGGTGCTGTGGGCGGTCCTCGCTGCCGAGCGCCCGGCCGACGCGGGGCACCCGTGGGGCCACGGCAAGGCCGAGGGCCTTGCTTCCCTGTTCCAGTCTCTGGTGGTGCTGATCGCGGGCCTCGGATTCGTCGCGCACACCGTGACGCGATTCGTCCATCAAGATGAAGCGCAGCTTCGAGCCGAGTGGGCGGGCATCGCCGTGATGGTGGTGTCGAGTGCCGCCACGCTGTGGCTGGTCCGCAATCTGCGACGCACCGCGCGCCTCACCGGCTCACCCGCGCTCGAAGCCGACTCGCATCACTACACCTCGGATTTGCTGATCAACGGATCGGTCGCGGTCGGCTTGGTGTTGTCATGGATGCTGGATGGCGCGCCGTGGCCGGACCTAGCCGTGGGCATGGGCATTGCCTTGATGATCCTGAACACGGCGCGGCGGATCTTCCTGAAATCAATGGAGACCTTGATGGACCGCGGGCTCCGCGCCGACGAAGCGGTCGCGGTGCTGCGCGCGGTGTCGGCGTTCGCGCCACGCGTGGCCGGCTTCCATGACTTGCGCTCGCGTCGTAGCGGCACTGACATCTTCCTGGAACTACACCTAGACCTGGACCGCGCGATGAGTTTCGTCGAAGCGCACGACCTCGGCGAGCAGGTGCGCGTCGGCATCGAACGCGCGTTGCGAAATGCGGCGGTGACGGTGCATGCCGACCCGCTCTGATCGGCCTCCCGCGGGTACAATGCGGGATCCATGAGCGCGCAGAAAGACCTCACGATTGCCGAATTCCTCGGCGACGGCATCTCCGCCGAACTCTCCGCCGCAGTCCATCGCGTTGCCGCTGCGTTGCCGATCGACGTCGATTTCGAGGCGGTGGATCTCTCCTTGGAGCGGCGCCAACGCGACGCGGAAGGCGCCTACCGCGAGGCCGAGGCGGCGATCCGCGCACGTGGAGTCGCCCTCAAGTACCCCACGATCACCGCGGACGAAAGTCCGAACAAGGTGCTGCGCGATCGGCTCGACTTCGCGGTGATTCACCGTCCGGTCGCCACCATCCCCGGCGTGCCGACGCGCTTCCAGGGCGAAGTGGATCTGCACATCGTGCGCATCGCGGTCGGCGGCACCTACGAGGATGCCGGGCGACGCATTGGCCGCGAAGCTGCGGTGAGCGTGCGCGTGATCGAGCGGCGTCCGTCCTTCCAAGCCGCGCAATTCGCCTTCGCACTCGCCACGCGACTCGGCTGCGGCGTGACCTCGTCGTCGAAATACACCATCCAACGCGCCACCGACGGACTGTTCGAAGAAGTGGTGAGCGAGGTCGCGGCTGAGCACGCCGGGATCCCCCACCAACGTGAACTCTTCGACGCTCTGCTCGCGAAACTAATCATGCGTCCTGAGGCCTACCGAGTGGTCGTGACCCCGAACGAGTACGGCGACTTCCTCTCCGACGCCGCCTGCGGGCTGATCGGCTCGATGGGCCTGGGCGCCAGCGCCTCCTACTCCTTCGACGCGGCCGGCAGCGTCCAACTCGCGATGTTCGATCCTGCCGGCGGCACCGCGCCGGACATCGCTGGCCAAGGGGTCTGCAACCCCGCCGCCGCGTTGTGGGCGCTGGCGATGCTGTTGGAGCACAGCGGCCATCGGGGGCTCGGCCGCGCGCTCGACCAAGGGGTGCGCGACGCGATCGGCTCCGGCCATGCGACGCGCGATCTCGGCGGCAGTCTCGGCACCGAGGCCTTCACCAAGGCCGCGATCAGCGCCATGCACGCGCGGCTTACTGGCAAGGTCCCCAACCGCTAACATCAGCGCGATGACGTCCCTCCGCGTCGGCTACGACGTTCGGCCCGCCTTGTTCAACTACGCGGGGATTGGCCGCTACGTGCGAGAACTCGCGGTGGCTCTGTCGCAGCAGCCCGAAGGTGAAGGTCCGCACCTCGAACTCTTCAGCAACGCCTGGCGCCCTGGCGGCTCCCTGCCGCCCGGCATGGCCGAGGGACGCTACAGCCGACGGCGTTCTTTGATGCCCTTCCTCGCTCCGTCCGGCGCCCAGGTCTTCCACTGGACCGACTACGACTATCCGAAGGTCCGCAACGTGCCTGCGGTGATGACCCTGCATGACGCTTCCTTCGTAATGGATCCCAAGTTCCACGGCTGGGATTCCGCGCGCTTGCTCGGGCGCGTGCGCAGCGCGGTTAATCACGCCGACATCGTGATCGTCCCGAGCGAACCCGCGCGTCACGATGCGGAACTGCTCGGCGCGCATGATGAACAAATCGTGGTCGTGCCGCACGGCGTCGCGCCGTTCTTCCGGCCTCCGGAACAACCCCTGGCGGATTCCGGTTACCTGCTCACGGTCGGCACGCTCGAACCGCGCAAGAATTTCCTGCGCCTGCTGCTCGCGCTCGAGCAAGCCTGGGCGCGCGACGCCGCTCCGGACTGGATGCTGGTCGCGCGGCGCGGTTGGGACTATGAAGAGTTTCTGGTCCGCCTTGACTCCTCGCGCTTCCGCCATCGCGTGCGCTGGGTCGAATCCCTGCCCGACGCCGAACTGCTGCGCGCCTACCAAGGAGCGCTCGCGTTCGTGTTCCCTTCCATGCACGAGGGCTTCGGGCTCGCCGTGTTGGAGGCCATGGCGTGCGGCGTCGCGCCGGTGGTTTCGGTGAAGACCGCCGCAGCGTGGCTCGCCGGCCAGAGCGCCATGCTGGTGGAGCCGAGGGACGTGGACTCGATCTGCGAAGGCATCGAGCGCATCGTCTCCAGCACTCCTTGGCGACGTCAGGCGGCGGCGGTCGCGCTGCAGCGCGCGCGCGAATTTTCCTGGCAGCGCTGCGCGAAAGAAACCATGGCGGTTTATCACGCCGCAATCAAATCCTACGCTCGGCACGCCGAACGCATGTCGGCCGGATCGCTCGCCGGTTAGAGAATTCCGGCGATCGCGCGCACGCCGATGGCCACGCCGGCGAGCACCGCGAGACCGATCAGCACCGCGAGAAGCTTCATTCCCGGCGATTGCTGAGAAAGGTCGCCGAAGCCGCGCGAACGATCGCTCCGACGCAGCCCTGCGTGCAGGCGGGCGCGCTCGCGGTTGGCGTCTTGCGCAGAGCCCGCACTCTCGCGCGTCGCCGCGGTGGCGGCAGCGGCGGTGGCGGCCGCCATGGGGACGACGTCCGCTTGCGCCGCAGGTCGCGCCGGAAGCTCGTCATCGTCGGCGAGGACGTCAAAGGCGACCGAGCCGAGAGTGATGAGGTCGCCGCCGCGCAGTTCGAGGCGCGGCACGCGCACGCCGTTCAGCATGGTGCCGTTGGAACTGCCCAGATCCTCCAGAAACCACGAACCGAGCTCTCGGAGCACGCGCGCGTGTCGTCGCGAAACGCTGGCATCGTTCAGCGGCCACTCGCAGGAGGGCAAGCGCCCGAACACCATCCCTTCCTGGATCGTGCGGGCTTCGTTGGAGCCGCGGCGGCGCAGACGCATCGCGCGACACTCTAAGATGTCGGCAGCCTTCGGCTCCATGAGTTCTGCCCCGATCCTGCGCTGCGACGGCCTCGCGCTCGCGCGCGGCGGCAAGCTTTTGGCGGAAGAATTCAACCTGGAACTCGTGCCCGGCCAACGTGGTTTGGTGCTCGGCGCGAACGGCAGTGGCAAGTCGACGCTCGCGCTCGCCTTGTGCGGTCTATTGCCGCTGAAGGCGCGCGTGTTGGAGCGTCCGAGGCGCATCGGCCTCGCGTCGCAAGAGCCGGAGTTCCCGCTCGCGCGCCGTTGTGGCGAGTATTTGGATGAGCTCGCAGCGCTCGCTGGCGCCCGCGCCGTAGAAGCGCGCGCACAGACCGACCAGGCGCTCGCGCGCTTCGACCTCACGAGCGCGCGGAGCCGTCCGATCGGCGAACTCTCGCGCGGTTGGCGGCAACGGCTCAACCTCGCACGCGCCTGGCTCGGTGATCCGCTCCTGCTCATCCTCGATGAACCGCAGACCGCGCTGGATCCAGCGGGTCTCGCCACGCTGGAGCGGGAACTCGCCACACGCACCGCTGGCGCAACGCTGATCGTTGCGCCGCCAGGCGTCGGCTGCGACTCGCTCGCACCCGTCGTCCTCCGATTGCGAGCCGCAGGAGTGAAGGCGTGAGACTTGTGCTGTTCCTGCCGTGGTGGCGCGCGATCATTGGGCGACGAGCTTGGATCGCCGTTCCGGTGGGCGCGCTGATCGCGGCGGTCCTCGCCCTCGACCCGGTACTCGGCCCCGAGGACGGCTTCGGCACTTACCTGGCATATTGCTCCCTATTGCCCTTGGCGCTCTTGTTCCGTCTCGGCGGCGCGATCGACGCCCGACGCCGTGACGGATTAGAGATCGAAGAGGCTCTGCGCGATCCTGCGGGCAGCCTTGCTCCGAGCGCGGCAATCCTCGCGGCCTGGTCCGCGCTCGCCGCCGGACTCGCAGTCTGCGCGCTCCCGCCGCTGATCCTCTCGTTGGCAGTAGAGGACTTCACGACACCCGCGTTGCATCCGGTGCACATCAAAGCGCAAGACACCGGAGCCTGGACCTTCGACGCCGGTGGCGCCATCCCATTCGGCTCCGCGCTGTTGCTCACCTTTACTTGGGAACAATTGCCGGAAGCTGGTGCTGAGTTGCACGACGGCGCAGGAGTTCTCTGCCCGATTCAACCCGGGGAAATCGTTCGCTCTCCTCTGCGTCTCGAGGAAGCGCGATCTGGCCAGTTCACTCGCATGGTGAATGAAAAGGCGCGCGCGGCCGGCGCGGTCCTGGTGCGTCCCTTGGTGCGACTCGAGGTGCCGCGTCCACCACTCACAGCCGCGCCGCGTTTGCTCGGAAGACAATTCATGTTCGCGGCGCCGCTCCTCGGCCTCGTCCTTCTGCTTGCGCGGCGCGGTCGAGCCGGAGGCGCGCTCGCCGCACTCGCGGCCGTCGCTCTCGCCGGCCTCCTCGCCTTCGATCCCTTCGAAGTCCCGCAACTCGGTAAAGGACCGGCCGACTTGCTCGCGCGTGCGGTGCTGGCGCTACGCGCGGCCCTTCCGGAGGTGCGCGGGCTGGCCGCCGTCGGCCGCGGCTTCGAGCTGCGCACCGGAACCAGTTCTCCATGGATGGTCACGGCGTGGTGGCTGCTGGGGACCCTCGCTGTGGGATTCTGCTTCCGGTGGAGGAAGCGTCCATGATTCGCATCGCGCTCTGGGTTTTCGTCAGTGTGGTCGGCGCCGTCGCGCTGGACGGTCATGCGGATTTCGGCGGTTTGCCCGCGGCGCGCGCGCTGCAAGCCTGGTGGATGGCGCGCCAGTTCGAGAGCGCCGCTTTGCACGACGACCTCGATGGTTTGGCACGGCTGGGGCCAGGCTTGGCGAGCGTGGGAGCAGGAGACGGGCCGCTGCGTTTCGCTGCCAATCGCATCGGGTTTCAGGCCACGGGCGAATCCTGGGAGCTTCCCGCCGCCGAAGCCAGACAGCGAGCGGAGCAGGGTCTCTCCTTGCTGGAAGCTGCCCTCGGCACCTCGTCGGATCCCTTCGAGATTCGGCTTACACAAGCACTTATACTTGTAAACCGCGTAGAGGAAGCCGGCGACGCGCGGCGTCTCCAGGTGGCGGAGGAGTGGATTGCGGCCGGAGGCGGCCCTCGATATCCCTTCTCCACCCCGGCGGAGTCCTACCGAGAGGCGCTGCGCCGGCCCGCCGCCGAGAGAAGCACTTTCCTTACCGCACGCTTCAGGATCGCTCACGCCGAGCCCCACTGATGGAGTTCATCCTCGAGACGATTTCCACCCACCCGGGGCTGTGGGTCTTCCTGCTGCTCTTTGCGTGCGGGCTGGGGCTTCCTCCCTGGTCGGAGGAGTTGGTGATCCTGGCCTCGGGCTGGGCGGTCTCCGAAGGGCACTTCTCGTACCTCGCCGCCGTGCTCTGGTGCGGTGCTGGAATCTTGGCAGGAGACTCCCTGCTCTTCGCGCTCGGCCGCCTCGCGGGGGACCGCGTCCAGAGTTGGCCGCTGCTGCGCCGCGCCATGCGCCCGAAGCGCCGCCAGCGCTTCAACCAGCAGTTTCTGCACTACGGCACGCGCGTGGTCTTCTTTGCGCGCTTCCTGCCGGGAGTCCGCACCCTGACCTACTTGGTGGCGGGAAACCTGGGCATGCCCTGGTGGAAATTTCTGGTCCTCGACGTCGGCGGAGCGGTGATCACGGTGCCGATCTCGGTATGGCTTGGGTGGAAGTTCGCCGCCAACCTGGACGCGGTCCAGCTTTGGATGCATCGCTTCCAAATCCCGCTGGCAATCCTCGGCGTGGCTATGGCAACGTGGCTGCTCCTCCGCTTCCGCCGCCGACGCCGCGAGCGACTTCGAGAACTCCTGCTCCTGCGCAAGCGCCGAGAGGACAGGAACAGTTAGAATCTTCGCCCACAATCCGCGTCAGCCCCCTCGGAACTGCGCGGGTCGCCCCCATCGGAATCATCCATGGATACATTGATCGAATACCTGCCGTGGATCGGCGGCGCGGCCGCGCTGGTCGCTGCCTTCCTCTTCCAATCCAAAGTCATGCGTGCTCCCGCCGGGAGCGAGCGCATGCAAGAGATCGCCCGCGCGGTCCAGGAGGGCGCACGAGCCTTCCTCGTGACTGAGTACAAGGTCCTGGCGATCTTCGTCGCGCTTGCCTCAGGCGCCTTGTTCATGCTCGGCGAAGGCAAGGGCGGCGGACCCAATACGGTGCTGGCCTTCCTGTGCGGCGCCGGTTTTTCCGCCCTGGCTGGATGGATCGGCATGCACACCGCGACGCGCGCTGCGGTGCGCACCACCGAAGCGGCGAAGACCGGCCTCGCGCCGGCCTTGAGCGTGGCCTTCGGTTCCGGCGCCGTGATGGGCATGACCGTGGTGGGTCTGGGTCTGCTCGGCCTCGCTTTGCTGACGAAGATGTTCTCCGCAGAGGGCGGCGTGGTCACGGCGACCACCCTGCAGAACGTGCTCGGCTTCTCTTTCGGCGCGTCATCGATTGCGCTGTTCGCGCGCGTGGGCGGCGGCATCTACACCAAGGCGGCCGACGTCGGCGCGGACCTGGTGGGCAAGGTGGAGGCTGGTATTCCGGAGGACGACCCGCGCAACCCTGCAACGATCGCCGACAACGTCGGTGACAATGTCGGCGACGTCGCTGGCATGGGCGCCGACCTCTTCGAGTCCTACGTCGGATCGATCATCGCGGCGATGACTCTGGGCGTGGTTGCTGCCGCAAGCGGCTCAGAAGAGCTGCACCCGAACTTGGTCGCGCTGCCCTTGAGTCTGGCGGGCGCGGGCATCTTGGCGTCGATCGTCGGCACCTTCTTCGTGAAGACCAGCGACGAGACCAAGATCCACTCGGCGCTGTTCCGCGGCATGATCGTCGCCAGCCTGGTGCTGGTGGGCTTCGCGTGGATGCTGACGGGCGGTTCGAGCACCGATTTCGGCGACAAGAGCGGCACCGATCTGTTCATCGCAATCGTCGCGGGCTTGGCCTCCGGCGTGCTGATCGGCAAGATCACGGAATACTTCACTGCTTTCGAGTACAAGCCGGTGCAGAGCATCGCCGAGCAGTCGAAGACGGGCGCGGCGACCAACATCATCGGCGGCCTCGGCGTCGGCATGAAGAGCACTTGCGCTCCGATCCTGGTGATCTGCGCAACGATCTGGGTCGCCTTCGAGTTCGCGGGCGTCTACGGCATCGCGCTCGCGGCGGTCGGCATGCTTTCGACGCTGGGCATCTCCCTGGCGGTGGACGCTTACGGTCCGGTCGCGGACAACGCCGGCGGCCTCGCCGAGATGGCTGAGCTGCCGAAAGAGGTGCGCGAGCGCACGGACTCACTCGATGCGGTAGGCAACACCACGGCCGCGATCGGGAAAGGATTCGCGATCGGCTCGGCGGCGTTGACTTCGTTGGCGTTCTTCACCGCATTCGGTAGGGGAACGGTGGCCATGGACATCGCCGATCCGAATGTCATCATCGGCCTGCTGATCGGCGCGATGTTGCCCTTCTTGTTCAGCGCGATGACGATGCAAGCCGTCGGTCGCGCGGCGTACGCGATGATCGGCGAAGTGCGTCGGCAGTTCCGTGAGATTCCGGGCATCTTGGAAGGCACCGCCAAGCCGGACTACGCAGCCTGCGTGTCGATCAGCACCAAGGGCGCGATCCGTGAAATGGTCCTGCCTGGCTTGCTCGCCATCGCGGCGCCGATCCTGATCGGCAGCTTGGGCGGCGTGGTCATGCTCGGTGGTGCCTTGGCAGGCGCGCTGGCGACCGGCGTGATGATGGCGATCTTCATGGCCAACGCCGGCGGCGCTTGGGACAACGCGAAGAAGTACATCGAAAAAGGAAATCTTGGCGGCAAGGGTTCCGAGCCGCACAAGGCGGCCGTCGTCGGTGACACCGTGGGAGACCCCTTCAAGGACACCTCCGGCCCGTCGCTGAACATCTTGATCAAACTCATGTCCGTCGTGAGCTTGTTGCTCCTGCCGTTCTTCAATTCCTAGGATAAGATTCAGGCGAGCGGCTCCGGACCCACTGG
>JAQBVK010000091.1 GCA_027623585.1 Planctomycetota bacterium | reverse complement strand
CCCGCGTAGCCATGCCCGCGGAGGGCGGCAGTCACGGCGGGCCAGTCGCAGTCACCGTCGTGAATCTCCACGTCGAAGCCCTTCCACAGGCCTTCGTCGTTCATCTTCTTGCGGCTGTAACCCTTCACGTCCACCTTGAGGATTCGCGGCCCCAGCGCTTCGATCCAATGTTCCGGCCAACCGTAACGCAGCACGTTGCCGACGTCGAAGTAGGCGCCGACGGCTTTGCTTCCGAAGGAATCGACCCAGCGCGCGGCTTCCGTTGGAGACAGCAGAAAGTTGTTCCAGACGTTTTCGAAGGCGATCGCGACGCCGAGCTCTTCGGCCAAGGGCACGAAGCGCGCGATTTCTGCATGCGCCCGTTCCCAGGCTTGAGCGTACGAGACTTGCTTGCTGACCACCGCGGGCACCACCAACACGGTGCTCGCTCCATAGGCCTTCGCATCGCGCAGCGCCGTCTCCAAGGCCTTCGCGCCCTCGGCGCGCACGGCCGGATCGGGGCTGGAGAAGGGTTGACTCCAGTGCGCGGAATCGACCACGCCGTGCACCGGCAAGCCGGAGGCTTCCTTGGCCGCGAGCACCTCGTCGAGCTTCAGTCCGCTCGGACTGTCGAGCTCCACGCCGTCGTATCCGAGTTCGCGGAGCAACAGGAACTTCTCGGTCAGGGTGGCGCCTTCACCGACCATGCCGATCTTCACCGCCTTCTTGAACTCGGGGGCGCGCGGTGCGTTGCCGAACGGAAGCTGCGGAAGCACGGCGGTTGCGCTGAGCGCGCCGATGCCAGTCAAGAATTCGCGTCGTTTCATTTGAGGATTGGGGTCAGGAGTTCTTCGGGGGAGACCAAGAAGAGGTCGGAGAGCGGCGCGTCGGGATGCGCAACGCGCCACGCGCGGGCGGCGCGCCAGCCTACCCAATAGCCGAGCCGGCTCGGCGTGTCCGGCAATGCCTTGTACGGCGTGTCGAGTTGCGTCCACTGCGCAATCAGGGGCCGCCCGGAGCCGAGCGCGTCGTTCCGGAAGCGCGCAAGAACTTCGACGGCACGTTCTTCGACGATTCTGAATTCCTCCTCGCTCCACATCAACGCCGCCGCATCGGGCGTTCCCGGGATGAGTTGCTGCGAAATGAAGACGGCGACGCCTTCATGCGCGCAACGACCGAGCAAACTGGGTAACAGAGCGGCCTGACGCACGTGCGCGCATTCATGCGCGAGCGCGGTTTCGAGCGCTACGTGGTCCGCGAAGGCCGTGAGGTTGATCAAGATGCGAGGCCGTCCGCCCGGCTCCGCCGGATCGAAGGTCGCCGCGTTGGTCCAGCCGGCGGGAGCGAGCAGGAAGTGAATCAAGGGCGCCGGCCCGGCCGGGGGGCCGAGGACTTCGGAGGTGCGTCCCCACATCTTGTCGGCGAGATCCTGCATGCGGCGCGCGCTGAAGCGCGTCCGTGCTTGCGCGAGATCCTCGGCGGGTGAGTGCAGCAGCGACGCGAAGAAGGCTTCGGGGCTGATCGGCGCTCCGGCGACGCGTTCGAGAACGTCGGCATAGCCGGCGAAGGCGAGTGCGAGCCGTCGCGCGCGCTCGCCGAGTGGCCAGCCTTCGGTTTCGTCGAGAATGCTTCCGCAATCTAGGTCGAGCCGGATCGCCAACGCGCGCGCGGCCGCAAGCTCATCGGCGCGAAACAGGGGTAGCGCGCCTTGCTCGAGAATCTGACCGGCGGTCGCGATCGTGAAGCCAGATCCGAGCAGATCGAGCCGCACGGTGAAGGGAGCGAGCAATCCTGTTTCGTCGCCCGCCACCACCAAGACGAGTTGTCCGGCGCCGTCGGGGTCAGGCGCACTGAGGCGCAGACCGCTGCCGGCGCGGAGCGCGCGCCCTTGGAACGCGAGCGTGTCGCCGCGCGCCGTCACTCCGAAGCGCTCGGCGAGCGCGGCGATCGCGGGATCGACGGAAGGCAGGCCGATCACCAGCCGGCTGGTCTCGGGCGCGGCGTCCAACTGATCGAGCTTGGCGAGGCTGGCAGACAAGCCCTTGAAGTAGCCCTCCTTCACGCGCTCGACCGGGATCGGCAAGGGATCCGGGCGGCTGCCCGGCATGATGCGCCACGCGCCGGCCTGCGGGAACAATGCGAGCGTCAGGAGAATCGAGGCGGTCAGCATGCGGCCTTCTAGGATAGTCTTGAGGGAGGTCGATCCCCATGCTCACCCTCCTGCTCGCTCTCTTTCCCTCGCCCATCCCGCCTGCGCAGGCCACCACCGCGCGCGTGGAGGTGGACGTGCGCCCCGGCTCCGCGGAAGAGCGCGTCCTCGCGGCCAACGGGTTCGCCATGGATCACGGCCACGACGGGAACTACACCGGCAGTCCGGCGCACGCGGGCCGCAGCGTGGAGATCTTCGTGCCCGACGCCGATCTACCGCGACTTGCCGCACTCGGCTTTCGCTATCGCGTGATCGACCGCGGTCGCCCGCTGCGTGAGCGCATGATGGTCGATTTCGACGCGCGCTACTACGACTGGTCCGAGATCAACCAAGCGCTGCTCGACTTCCAGACCCAGTACCCCACGCTTGCCAAGCGCGTCGACCTGAACGCGACCTTCGGCGGTCCGCTCACGCACAACGGCCGCAACATCTACGCGCTCAAGATCAGCGACAACGTCGCGAGCGATGAAGACGAACCCAACGTGGTCTACGTCGGCAACCACCACGCGCGCGAGATCGCCACGCCGGCGCACATGATCTCCTGGGCCGGGGAGCTGCTGAACAAGTACGCCAGCGATGCGCAGATGAAGACGTGGGTGGACTCGCACGAGATCTGGGTGATCCCCACCATGAATCCGGACGGATTGGAATGGGTGTTCACGGTGGATGATTATTGGCGCAAGAACCGGCGCAACAATGGCGGCGGACTCTATGGGGTGGATCTGAACCGCAACTATCCTTTCAAATGGGCGGCGTGCGGCAGTTACTCGACCAATCCGTCCTCCGACACCTATTGCGGCCCGTCGCCGGCGAGCGAACCGGAGACCCAGACCTACATGGCCTTTGCGCGCGCGCGTCATCCGAGCAAGGTGATCGACGTCCATCAGTCCGGCCAGGACGTGCTCTATCCCTACACCTGCGCGAGCATGCCGGTGCAGGCCTCGGCCAAGGTCAGCGAAGTCGCCACCCTCCTTGCGGGCGCCGCCAACTACTCGCAACGCCTGGCCAGCGCCGGCGGCGAGCAGTTCGAGTGGGCCTTCCATGAACTCGGTTCGCTCGCCTATCTCCTGGAACTGCAGACGGCGTTCCATCCCGCCTGGAACGACTTCCTCACTGAGTTCACGCGCGTCGTTCCGGCGTATCGCGCCATGCTCGGCGTCACGCCGCCCTTGCACGGCCATGCGCGCGACGCCGAAACCGGCCTGCCGATCGACGGCGCCGCGTTCGCCGCCAGCGGCGTGAACTGGAGCAATGGTGAAACGCGCGCCGCCGGCGGAACCAGCGGCTTGTGGACCTTGTGGTTGCGCAACGGCTCCTATGGGGTGACGGTGAGCGCCAACGGTTATGAAAGCGCAAGCTTCACGGCGAGCGCGGTCGGCAGCGGCGCCGGCACCTTGGTAGACGTCTACCTACCGAAGTCCAACTTGCCGAACCTCGTGATCGAAGGCATCACCTTGCCGGGCAGCCAGATTCGCTTCCGAACGCAGGGTGCTTCTGCCTTCGCGGGCGGCACGTCGTCGGCGCGCTTGTCGCGTCATGGCGGCGGCCCGTTCGTGAACGGATACTCCATCAGCGGCGGACTGACCGTGCCGTTGACCTACGACGGCGCAACCACGTGGTGCGAGAGCAAGCCGAACCTGATGGCGAAATCGATCTCCGGGCTCGGCATCGCGAACACCTCATGGTTGACGGTGCCGGCCAGCGCCGCAGGATCCACGATCTGGGCGGCAGCGATCGTCAGCCTCGGCGGCAGCAACCTCGACGTGACGCCGGCACTTACGTTCATGATTCAGTGAACAGCGCAAGCCGCGCGCCGGCTCTTTCGGAGCGGCTAACATCGTGACGATGCTCGCCCTGACGATCGCGTTGCTGCCGGTCATGCAGCAGCTTCCGGAGATGGATCCATGGATCCCGTTGCGGCCGACGGCGCTCCGCTCCGAAGCCGGCGCGGAATTGGCGCTGCGTCCCGACGCTTCGGTGTTCGTCACCGGCGTCGAGCCGGCGACCGACGTCTACGAGTTGCAGGCCGAAGTCGGTGCAGGCGCGCTGATTGCGCTGCGGCTCGAAGCGATTCCGGATTCCGCGCTGCCCTTGAGCGGCGCCAGTCGTTCGGCCAACGCGAACTTCTGCATATCCGAGATCGAAGTGTTCGTATCCGCGCCGAAGAGCCGTAAGAAACCGCAAGCGGTGCGCTTTCGAGCGGTCCATCAGACGCGGGGCGATCGCGGCACGGCTCGCCGTCTGATCGACGGCAATCGTTCCTCCTCTTGGGTGGTCCACGCCTCATCCGGAGAACCCAGCGTGGTGGTGCTGGTTGCCGAGGCGCCCTTCGGGTTCGAAAAGGGCACGGAGCTCACGGTGCGGATCCGTCAGGAATCGCAGTGGAGCAACCATGGACTCGGCAGCTTCCGGCTCGCGGTCACCGAGGACGCCGCCGCCGCTGACTCCTACGCGGCGAAACTCGATCCGGTAGCGCTCCGCGCGGACGCCGCGACCTGGAAAGGAATCCAGTTCCTGCTCACGCGTCAGCATCCGGACGGCACTTGGTTCGACTGGCTAGAGCCGGAGCATCCCGGCGGCATGACCTCACTGTGCGCGTACTCGCTCTACAAGGCGGGCATGCCGCGCGAGCACGCCGCATTGCAACTCGCGCTGGCTTACCTCGACACGCATCCTGCCGAATACACCTACGACGCCGCGCTGCGCATCTTGCTCTACACCTCGCTCGACCCGGAGCGCTGGCGCGAGCGCATCGAGCAAGCCGCCGAAGTGATGATGTTCGTGCCGGACATGTACTTCACCTACAAGTTCGCGGGCGGCACGGGGAGTGGAGGCGACCTGTCGAATCACCAGTTCGCCACCGTCGCGCTGCATGCGCTCGACGACCACGGCTTCAAAATCGACAAGAAGCTCTGGCAGCGTCTGGCGGAGCGCATCATCTCCAACCAGAACGACGATGGCTCCTTCGGTTACCACCCTGAGTCCGGAGCGACGCCGACGATGGCGCTCGCCGGCCTCGCAGTGGCTGCGGCCTGCCGCAACGCCTATGAGCGCAACGGTCTTTCACGCAAGGATCAAGACGTGCTGCGCAAGGCGGTGGACGCGGCGGTGGCGTATTGCGGCGCAAATTGGTTGCTCGATCAACCGCGCAACACCGGACCGCTTGATCGATGGTTCTACTACGCCTGCTACGGCATGGAGCGCGCTGCCGCCTTGGCCGGAGTGGAGGCGTTCGACGAGCATGATTGGTACGCCGAGGTCGCCACCGAATTGTGCGACGTCCAGAACGGCGACGGCTCGTGGCACAATCCGTGGGGCGAGCACGAGATGAACACCGCGTTCGCGCTGCTGACGCTCGCGCGCGCGACTGCCGCCACCGGCATGCCCTCGATTTCCGCGCGCTTCGCGCCGCGTTGGTCGAACGCCGGAACCGGCGCCGAACTCGCGATCACCGCGGTCGGCGCTCCCGAACTGCAGTTGTACTTGGCCGGCGTCGGCAAGAAAGTGGTGGAGGATTTCGCGTGGCCCGGGGAGGAGCGACCGCGCGTCCTGCAAGTGCAGTGGCTGCTGAACGGCGTTCCTGCCGGTGAGCCGGTCGTCAACGAGCAGGATCCGGCCGTCGCCGCGCGCGGGATGGTGACGCCCCGTTTCGCGCAACGCCTCAGCCTGCCCGGCAACGGAGACTACGAAGTGATTGCGGTGGCGCTGCTGATTCCGCCGGGGTTCCCGCCCGAAGATGCGGAGGAGCTGCGCAGCGCGCCGTTGAAGCTCGAGGTGCGCGGTCTTGCGGACGCGCCGGTCCAAGCCGAGATCGAGTTCATGAGGCGCGAGGCTTGGATCTTCCCGCCGGACTTTCGCGATCTTTCGGCGAGCAGCAGCCACGACGCGAGCAAAACCGCGCCCGGCCTCGCTTTCGACCGCGCGCAGAACACACGTTGGAGTTGCGCGGCCGACGACAAGGAGCCGTGGATTCGCGCGGAATGGAAGCGCGCGGTCCCGGTCGGTGCGATGCGCCTCTTGCCCGCGTTGACTTCGGGCAGGCTCGCCGACGGCAGTGGATTCGACCTACCGCGTAAGGTGCTCCTGATCCTCAACGGTAAGGATGAGCGCATCCTCGAATTCGGTCCGGCCGAAATGCTCACCGGCATCACGATCGAATTCGAACGCAAACTGAACCTGCGGCGCGTCGAGATCCGCGTGCTCGAGCGTGAGGTCGGCGTCGAACACCCCGGCCTCGTCGGTTGGCGCGAGATTCAATTCTTCGCGCCTTGATCGACTCATCTGCCGGTTAGGGGATCGGCAGCATCGCGCCGCTGGCCTTGTCGAGCGGACGCTGCGCTTCAGTTTCGGCCATCCAAGCGCGGAGTTGCTCGCGGAGTCGATCGAGCACTGCGGGCTGCTCCGCCGCCAGATCGCGAGTCTCGCCGAGATCGTTCGCGAGGTCGTATAGCTCCCAGCGTTCGCTCTCGTAGAGCCGGATCAACTTCCAGTCGCCGTCGCGCCAGGACGTGAAGGGCTCAAGCCCTGGCCCCTTCGGTCCCCACTTGTGCGGATAGTGCCAGGCCAGCGGCCGCGTCGCAGGTGCGGGGGCGCCGCCGTCGAGCAGAGTGAGGAAAGATTGTGAATCCACGGTTTCGGCCGTGACACCGGCAAGCGCCAACAGCGTGGGGTACAAATCGGCGGCGATCACTGGCGCAGCGCAACGGCCGCCGGCCGGCGGCTCGACCACACGGCGCGGCGCGTCCGGCGAACGCGGCGCGGCCCAGCAGGCCAACAAAGGCACGCGGATCCCGCCTTCATACGCGGAGCCCTTGCCGCTGCGCAACGGAGCGTTGTGGGTGTGCGCGCCGGTGCCATCGGCCGTGCGCCCGCGTGCGTGCGCGGAAAGCCCGCCGTTGTCGCTGAAGAACACGATCAAAGTGTTCTCCGCAACCCCCAACGCCTCCAATTCATCCCAAATCACTCCGAGGCTGTCGTCCACGCCTTCGATCAGCGCCGCATAACGCGCCTCGGGTTCCTCAAGACCCAGGTCCCGATATCGTTGCACGAAGCGCGCGTCGGCCTCGAGCGGAACGTGCACCGCGTAGTGGGCGAACCACAGCAAGAATGGCCGTTGCGGTTGCTCCTTCACGGCCGTGACGACCGCCGCGCGCGCCTCGCGTGTCAAAGCGTCGGTGAGGAAGACGTCGGTGCCGTGATACTTCTCGAGGTCCGGCACCGCCCAAACGTTGCCTGGCGGGTCGTTCCCATAGGCCCGCTCACCCAGATAGGAACCCGGCCCGCCCGGCGCGTGTCCCGCAATGCTCACGTCGAAGCCGAGCTCGTGCGGATCGGCCCCCGGCTGACCGAGCGCGCCGAAGTGACCCTTACCCACCAGGATCGTGAAGTAGCCCACGGAGCGCAGCCGCTCGCTCAGCAAGTCCGGTCCCGGCGAGACTCCCTCGCGCCTCCAGGGCGGATCGGCGAGGGCCGGCATCGCCCGGCTGAAATCGCGGTCCACGTGCAGCGTCCAGTCCGTGATGCGAGAGCGGGCCGGATTCAGGCCGGTCAGGATCGCGGATCGAGTCGGCGTACAGACTGGACTGGAGGCATAGGCTTGGGTGAAGGACAGACCCTCCGCCGCCATGCGATCCAGGTGAGGCGTCCGGTAGAGGCGGTTGAAGCCGGTGGGCTCCGCCGCCAGCGCCACCGAGAGATCCTGCCATCCCAAGTCGTCTACAAGCACGAAGACCAGGTTGGGCGGGGGCGGCGCAACGGATTCCGGCACGCCGCAGGCCGCCACGGCGATCCCAAGGAAACTGGCAAAGACCGGAAACCGAATCATGCCGGATTGTAGGCTGTGAAACCCGGTTCACGGGACACTGCATGCGTTTCATCGGAAAATGGCTGATCTGGATCGGCGGCCTCTCGCTGCTCTTCGTGGACCTGCGGCCTTTGGTTCTCCACACCCTCGACGCCTGGCGCGCGGAGCGCTCGATCGGGGTACCGCTCCAGGACTGGCTGCTCGAGTTTGCCCGCCCGGTTTTCATCCTGGGGGTGATGTGTGCGGCCGCCCTGCCCGAGTTGGGGAAGCGCCGAGAGAAAAAGCCGGCCAAAACCGCGCCTCCGTTGGCCCCTCCGCCCGGGCCTCCGGCGGCCGTTCCGCCGACCCCGCCCCTAACTCCGGCGCAATAAGCCCAGGATCCGCTATGATGCGGGCCCGGCGGGTGTTAAGAGCCTGCCAGCGAGGCCTACTTCTGAGAGGTGGCTCGCGTGAATTGAAACCTCGGTGATTGGATAGATGAACCTTTACGTCGGAAACTTGCCTTACACCCTGGGCGACCAGGAACTCCGTGACCTTTTCGCTCCCTACGGTGAAGTAAAGAGCGCTCGAGTCATGATGGATCGCGAAACTGGCCGCTCCCGCGGCTTCGGATTCGTGGAAATGGATGACGCGGTGGCTGCAGAAGCCGTCGCTCAGCGAAACGGCTTCGATATCGATGGACGTCGTCTCGTGGTAAACGAGGCGCGCCCGCGTGAGGAGCGTCCCCGCTTCGGCGGTAGTGGCGGCGGCGGCGGTGGCGGTGGCTACCGCGGCGGCGGCGGTGGTGGTGGCGGCGGTGGTGGCGGTG
>JAQBVK010000090.1 GCA_027623585.1 Planctomycetota bacterium | reverse complement strand
ACCGTGGGGGCCGACGATCCGCGCTTCTTCGACGCCCTGCGCCGGCTGGTCGTGCGTCTGCACCGCCGCAACGTGGTGCACAACGACCTCGCCAAGCAACCTAACGTGCTGGTGCAACCGGACGGCCGCCCCGCGCTGGTGGACTTTCAACTCGCCGCGGTGCACCGCAGGCGCGGCCGCTGGTTCCGGCTCTGCGGCCGCGAGGATCTGCGTCACCTGCTCAAGCACAAGCGCCGCTATTTCGAGCCTCTGTTGACGCCGCGAGAGCGCGCAATCCTGGCGCAGCCCTCGGGTCCGGCGCGGATCTGGATGCGCACCGGCAAGCCGGTCTATCTCTTCATCACGCGCAAACTGCTCGGCTGGAGCGACCGCGAGGGCTCCGGTGAGCGCGGCAGCGCGACGTGATCCGGGTGCCTTAGAGCTCGTCGAGCACGAACTTCTGCCAGCGGGCTTCGAACTCGGGCTCGTCGATCTTGCCCCAGGACTCGGCGATCGCGCGGTCCCAGACTTTGTCCCGCAGCTCAGGATCGCGCATCATGATCGCGATGACGTCGCGCATTTGCTCTTCGAGCCTCGCGCGGTCCTCCGGACTCATGGTGCCCTCTCCGTCGAGCATGTCCGCGTACTTCTTGATGGTCTCGGCCTGCGCTTCCTTCCAACCCGCGCTCAGATAGGCGATGTAATTGGGAATGATTTCGGCGTATTCCTTCTTCCAGTACTTGGAGGAAACCTTGCCGCGCATGCCCTGGCGCAGGAAATAGATGATCGACCAAGACTGGGCGTAGCCCGAGACGTTGCTCGGCCCCTGAGATTGCCACTCGCCGTGGTCGAAGCGCAAGTGCCTCCCCAAGGGCTTCACGCTGCCTTGCCGGATCATGTCCTTGATCTCGCCAGCGCGCTTGAGGCCGCCGGACATGTCGGCGTCGGGCACCAGCTTGCTGCCCTTCATGTCGAAGCCGCCGTAGTAATCGCCGGTGCCTTCGTCGAACCAGCGGTGGGCCTCGGTCTGGCCGAACAGGAAGTGGCAGTACTGGTGGAAGCCCTCGTGGGTCATCACCTCGAGCACCGCGTCCGGTCCCATGTTGTTGTCGAAGAACAGCACCAATTCGGTGGTGCGCGGGCTGAACCAGCCGGCGACGCCAGGCGTGGTGCTGCCGTACTTGTGGAACTCTTCTTGCGAGGCGCACACGCGCACGACGGAGATGTGCGTGATCGGCGTTTCCGGCGGGAAGTCGACCTCAAAGACCTCGCGTGAGGCTTCAAGGCGCTTGATCACTTCATTGATCTTCTTCTTGTCCTCTTCATTGGTCTTGATCAGGTAGCGCTTGCTAGGAGTCTCGACCACCCGCCATCCCGGAGTCTGCGCCACTTCGTTCGCGTGGTAGGCGAGGATGTCGTCGTAACTGCTGTCGGAGTCGATGCTGGAGACTTCGGGTTCGACCGAGTCGGTCAAGCGCAGCGTCTTCATGGTCTTCTCGACCGCCTTCTGCCAATCCTTCCTCTCTTGGTCCGGATAGGTCCACAGGAAGAAAATGCGCGTGTCCGCAAGCGACAGCACCCAACAGTCGAGCACGTTGTCCACGCCGATGCCGTTCGAGTACACCATGTAGGTGACGTAAAGCTCGTGCTTGAGCGTGATCTCCTTGTTGAGCTTGACGTCTTCGATCTCGGGCACGACTTCCTTGAACTCGGCCTCGCGGAGGCCGCCGCGGTAGGCGCGCAAGATCACCTCGCGCACTCCGGCCTCAGTGCCCTTCTCGACGTCGATCTTGCCGCGCAGCCCGTCGCCCTCGCCTTCGCCGCCGCCGTCGGTGGTGGCCTTGGGCGGATCCACCTTGACCACCAACAGGCTCGGCTTGAACTCCGGCCGTGAGTTGCCCTCGACTTTTACGTAGACGCCGCGTTCGGCGTCGAGTTGGGCGATGACGCCCGACTCCTTGTCATCCGGGGCGACCGGGACGTCCATCCAGGAATCGAGCGGCTTGAACTTGAACCCGAAAGCCGGGAACTCCCGGTAACTCCGCCCCATCTTCTGGGCGGCGAGATCAGGAGCAAGCGCGGCCGAAACCGCAGCCAGGATCAGGACGAGGCGCAGGATTCGCATGCTGTGATGAAGAACGGATTGACCGCCTTCATACTAGTGAAATTCTGCGAGGATCGCCAGAAGCCGGCTCAGACGCTCGGTGCCGGTTTCAGCAATCGCACCCGGGCCGGACGCAAGATCCGCCGGCCAAAACGGCAGCCGCGCGACAGCAACTCCAGCCTTTCACCCTCCAGGTCCTCCCGCTCCACGACTTCCACGGCCTCGTGCTCGGCCGGATCGAAAGGGGTCTCGGCGCCCGGCGCCAGGAATACCGCTCCGTGACTGAGGAGCACGCTCTCCAGGGCTTGCCGGATCGCGCCGATCCCAGCCAGGAAAGCTGCGGCTCCTTCTGTGGCGCGCACCGCCGCGGGCACGTGGTCGAGCGCGGCCGTGAAGTAGTCGTCCACGCGCAGGAGCTCGGAGAGCAGGCCTTCGAGCCGGAGCAGAGTGCGCTCCTCGATCTCCTGACTCGCGCGGCGCTTGAGGTTCTGCACCTCGGCCATCGCGCGCAAGCAGTGCTCGCGCCAGTACTCCGCGGTTTCTTCGGGCGCGACTTCCGGCGTCGGAACGCTTGCGACGTCCTCCGGAACCGCGGCTTGCTCGGGCGGGGCAGACTTCTTGCGGTGCGCTCTCATCGGGACTCTTGACTCTTCTGCTCTTGCTCGATCTCGAACAAGCGCTTCACCAAACTTTTCTGCTCACGGTTCAACTTCTCGGGCACGTTCACGAACACGCGCACCATCAGGTCGCCGCGCGAGCCGCCGTGCAGTGGCGGCAGACCTTGGCCGCGAATGCGGAACAATTTTCCGGTGGCGGTGCCGGCGGGCACACTCATACGCGCTTCGCCGTCGAGCGTCGGCACGTGGATGCGGTCGCCGAGCACCGCTTGCGGCCAGGAGATCGGCACCTCGACGTAGAGTTCGCGGCCGTCGCGGTGAAAACCTTCGCGTTCGCGCACGCGCACCTCGACGAAGAGATCTCCGGGCGGTCCGCTTTGCGCGCCGGCTTCGCCCTCGCCGCTGAGGCGGATTTGCGCGCCGCTCTCGATCCCGGCCGGGATGCGCACGCGCAACTCGCTCTGCTTGGAGGCGCGGCCTTCGCCGCCGCATCCTTCGCAGGCCTTGCTGACGGTCTGGCCGCGGCCTGAGCAACGCGGGCACGCCGTGCGCACCGCGAAGAAGCCTTGCTGTTGCGCGACCGCACCGCGGCCGCGGCAGGTGGGACAGGACTCGACCTTCGCGCCCGGCGCGGCGCCGCTGCCGCTGCACGAAGCGCAGGTCTCGGCGCGTCGCAGGGTGAGGGTGCGCTCGGTGCCCTCGAGCACCTCTTCGAGTCCGATCTCGACCGCGGCCCGCAAGGAGCGTCCGCGCGTTCCCTGACCGCTGCCGCCGCGTCCGAAGCCGAACAGCGTCTCGAAGATCGATCCGCCGCCGCCGCCGAAGACGTCGGAAAACTGGGAAAGAATGTCGTTGATGTCGAACTGGACGCCGCCGCCGCCAGGTCCTGCGCCCACGCCGGCGTGACCGAAGCGGTCGTACTGCGCGCGCTTCGACTCGTCGGACAGTACCGAGTAGGCCTCAGTGGCCTCCTTGAACTTGTCCGAAGCCCCGGCGTCCTTGTTGCGGTCGGGGTGGAACTTCAGCGCGAGTTTGCGATAGGCGGACTTGATGTCCGCCTCGCTCGCGTCGCGTGCGACGCCGAGGACCTCGTAGTAATCGCGCTGAGCCACGCTTCCCATTGTGGCGCAGCGTGGCGCCGGGGCTGGAGGCGGCCGCCCTTAGGCGACCGCGCCCTCCACCGGATCCTTGGATTCCTTCTTCAGGTCGACGACCAGGGTATTCGTGGTCAGCAGCAGACCGGCGATCGAGCCGGCGTTCTGGAGCGCGGAGCGCACCACCTTCGCCGGATCGAGGATGCCGGACTTGGCCATGTCCTCGTATTCACCGGTCAGCGCGTTGAAGCCGTTCCAGCCCTTGCGTTCGAGGATGTCCTCGACCACGGTGCTGCCGTCGAAGCCGGCGTTCTCCGCGATCATCCGCGCCGGGGCGCGGAGCGCGCGACGCACCACGTCGACGCCGAACTTCTCGTCGCCGCGGGCCTTGCCGTGGGCTTCCTCGACCGCGGCCAGCGCGCGCAACAGCGCGGTGCCGCCACCGGGAACCACGCCTTCCTCACGCGCGGCGCGCGTGGCGTGGAGCGCGTCATCGACGCGATCCTTGCGCTCCTTCATCTCGCTCTCGGTCGCGCCGCCGACCTTGATCACGGCGACCCCGCCGGCGAGTTTCGCGAGGCGCTCTTCGAGCTTCTCGCGGTCGTACTCGCTGGTCGAGCGTTCGATCTGCGCCGGGATTTGCTTGACGCGTTCCTGGATGGCGGACTTCTTGCCGCCGCCGCCGACCAGCACGCAACGATCCTTCTCGACGGTGAGTTTGCTCACGCGTCCGCAGTCCTCGATGGTGCAATCCTGGAGCTTGCGGCCGGTTTCTTCCATCAAGGGCGTCGCGCCGGTGAGGACGCCGATGTCCTCGAGCATCGCCTTGCGACGGTCGCCGAAGCCCGGCGCCTTGACCGCAACCACGTTCATCACGCCGCGCAGTTTGTTGACCACCAAGCCGGCGAGAGCCTCGGCCTCGACGTCCTCGGCGATCACGAGCAGCGGACGCCCGCTGCGGGACACCGACTCTAAGAGGGGCACGAACTCCATGAGGTCGCTGATCTTCTTCTCGTAGACGAAGACGCAAGCGTCCTCGTACTCCGCAGTCATGCGGCTGAGATCGGTGACGAAGTAGGGCGAGACGTAGCCCTTGTCGAAGGACATGCCGTCGACGTACTCCGAAGTCGTTTCCACGCCGGAGCCTTCCTCGACGGTGACGACGCCCTTCTCGCCGGTCTTGTCCAGCACGGTGGCGATGATCTCGCCGACCTCGCGGTCGTGGTTGGCGGCGATGGTCGCGACCTTGGCCATGTCGTCGCGGCTCTTGGCCGGCTTGGCCAAGGCTTCGATCGACTTGACCGCCGCGGCGACACCGCGCTCGATGCCGTCACGCAAAGACACCGGACTCGCTCCCGAGGCCATGTACTTGAGGCCGCAGCGCATCATCTCGGCGGTGAGCACGGTCGCGGTGGTGGTGCCGTCACCGGCCTCGTCGTTGGTCTTCGAGGCGGCCTCGCGCACCAAACGCGCGCCGAGGTTCATGAACGGGTCTTCGAGATCGATTTCCTTCGCAACGCTGACCCCGTCTTTGGTGACGGAAGGCGCGCCGAAGGATTTCTCGAGGATGACGTTCCGGCCTGCGGGCCCGAGCGTGACTCCTACTGTGCGGGCCATCATCTCGATGCCAGCGAACAATTTTTCGCGGGCCTTGTCTTCGAACAGGATCTGCTTGGGCATGACGGTAAGGGGGTTAGCGCTCGAGTTTGGCGAGGAGGTCGTCAGCGCGGAGCACCTTGTACTCCTGGCCGTCGATTTCGATTTCGTTGCCGGAATACTTGCCGTAGATCACCTCGTCGCCTGCGGCGACGGGCATCGGCATGCGCTCGCCTTTCTTGTTGAAGCGGCCGGGGCCGGCGGCGATCACGGTGCCGCGCTGCGG
Organism: Planctomycetota bacterium; assembly: GCA_027623585.1. Classification (GTDB taxonomy): domain Bacteria; phylum Planctomycetota; class UBA1135; order UBA1135; family UBA1135; genus JAQBVK01. The sequence continues at coordinate 3,145 of JAQBVK010000090.1, read as the reverse complement.
CTTCTCTTGCGCGTTGTCCGGCAGCACGATGCCGCCGGCGCTGACTGCGGCCGATTCGGCCGGGCGCACGAGGACGCGGTCCTCGATGGGGGTGAAGGCGAGTTTCGTCTTCGAAGTCTTGGCGGTTTTGGACATGGTTCTGATCTGGTTTGCGGAACTAGTAGTCGTCGTGGTCCGCGCCCGTGTCCGGGGCCGCGTCGCCTTTCTTGGGTGCCTCGACGATGAGGCAATCCGTGGTCATGAGGATGGCCGCCACCGACACCGCGTTTTCAAGCGCGATGCGAGTGACCTTGGCCGGGTCCACAATGCCCATCTCGTAGAGGTCGCCGTATTCGCCGGTCAGCGCGTTCCAGCCGAACGACGCCTTCTTCTCGGCAAGGACGCGGCGGACCACGATCGAGCCGTCTACGCCAGCGTTCTCGGCGATCGTGCGCAGCGGGGATTCGAGCGCGCGGCAGAGCAACTTGAGGCCCGAGCCTTGGTCGCCCTTCAGCTTGAGCGCGCCTTCGAGGTCACGCGCGATGCGCAGCAGAGCGACGCCGCCACCCGGCAGCACGCCCTCTTCCTTCGCCGCGGCCACGGCCGCTTTGGCGTCGTCGTAGCGCAGTTTGCGCTCCTTGGCCTCGGACTCGGTGGCGGCTCCGACCGAGATCACGGCGATGCCGCCGGAGAGCTTGGCGAGGCGCTCTTCGAGCTTCTCGCGGTCGTAGTCGCTGGTGGTGGTCTCGATCTCGCGGCGGATCTGGGCGATCCGCGCCGTGAGGTCGGCCTTCTTGCCGGCGCCCTCGACGATCGTGGTGGCGCTGCCGTCCACGATCACGCGCTTGGCGGTGCCGAGCATCTTGAGGTCGACCTTGTCGAGCTCGACGCCGGCGTCCTTCATCACGGCGCTGCCGCCGGTCAGGATCGCGATGTCCCGCAACATTTCCTTGCGGCGATCGCCGTAACCCGGCGCCTTGACCGCGACCACGTTGAGGATGCCGCGCATTTTGTTCACCACGAGCGTCGCGAGCGCTTCGCCCTCGACGTCTTCGGCGATGATCAGGAGCGGGCGCCCGGCTTCTTTGGCCTTCTCCAGCAGCGGTAGCAGCTTCTGCAGATTGGACACCTTGTCCTCGAAAGCGAGGATCAAGGGCTTCTCGTACACGCACTCGAGGGTGTCGAAATCGGTCGCGAAGTTCGGCGACAGGAAGCCGCGATCGAACTGCATGCCCGGACGGTGATCCACGCGGGTCACGCCTTCACGGCCTTCCTCGACCGTGATCACGCCGTCGGGACCGACCTTCTCGTAGGCGGTCTTGATGTCGCCGGCGATGCGCTTGTCGTGGTTGGCCGAAACCAAGGCGACTTCCGCGATCTGCTCGGCGGTCTTGACCGGCTTCGATGCGGCCTTGAGGCGCTTGGCGGCCTCGTCGGAACCGGCGCGCATGCCGCGAATCAACTCGGTGGGGTTCGCGCCGACCGCGAGGTGGCGCAGCGCCTCCTTGTAGATCCGCCAGGCGAGCAAAGTCGCGGTGGTGGTGCCGTCGCCGGCGCGATCATTGGTCTTGGTCGCCGCCTGTTTCACCAGCTGCGCGCCGAGATTCTCCTTCTTGTCGCGCAGCTCGATGTCACGGGCAACCGTCACGCCGTCGCGGGTCACCGTCGGTCCGCCCCAGGATTTCTCCAGGACGGCATTGCGGCCCTTGGGGCCTAGAGTGGAGACCACAGCTCGGGCGAGTTTCTCGACCCCGGCCAAAACGGCCTCGCGGGCATCCGTGTCGAACGTCAGTTCCTTCTGCATGGGAGGGCGACCGGCCGATGAAAGAGAGGTATCCTCCTCGTGGACCGGTTCAGCGGCCTCTAGAGCAAATGGGATGCCAACTCCCGATCCCTGATCTACGCTGATTCCTGCCAGATTGGCATGAGCCTCACCCTCGCCACCACGCTGATCCTGCTCCCGGCCTGCCAAGCCGGGGAGCCGGCGCCGGTCACAGCGCCGGTCAGTGCGCGCTGGATCGAGTCGGAGGGGGTGCGCGAAGGCGAATGGCTCGGCTGGTCCGAGTCCGGCCCCCGGCGCGCGGGCCCTCCCGTCCACGGGCCATGGCTGGCGCTCGAGTTCGCCGTCGCGGCTCAACCGCCTGATGACGAGGCCTGGGTCATGGAACTTGCCGGCGGCGGCCGCCTGCGCGGAGAACCGGGTCCGGACCTGCCCGATGCCGGCATGCCGACCTGGCGCCTGGCTCTGCGCGGCAGTCCCTTGTTGCCCTTCGATTCGCTGTGGTTCCGCGGTCAAGGCCGCGGTTCTGCGCCGCCGCCGGATCCGCGCGCCGAGCAAGACCGTTTGTGGTTGCGTCGTCCCAACGGAGTGCTCGACTTACAGCGCGGGTGGCTGCTCGACTGGCGCGCAGCAGGACCAGTCTTCGAGACGGCGGCGGGGGAACGCACGGCGGCATGGCAGGAGGTGGATTCGCTGCGCGTGCTCGCGGACGAGATGGAAGTCGCCGAAGACGCGGTGTGGCTGTTTCTCGCCGACGGTTCGGCGCTCTTGGCGAAGGTGATCGCGCAGGATCCACGCGCCGATCAAGGCGCGTGGCAGATCGAATTGCCGTGGGGCGTGCGCGCGCGTCTGCCCGCTGACGCCGTGACGCGCGTGCGTCGCCGCGAAGGCGTGGAAGAGTGGGCGCAGGTGGAGTGGCTGGTGCGTGAGCAACCTGGGTCGGCCGAAGTGGACTGGTCGCCGAAGCTTCAACGCTCGGTCGAAGGTCACGCCTTGCGCCTTGGGGAACGCACTTGGCCCGACGGCATCGGCGTCAAGGCGCCGAGCGAATTGGCGCGGAGCGTGCCGGGGCCGGGCACGCTGCTCTTGACGGTCGGCGCCGACGCGCGCGTCGTCCAGTACCGTCAGCCGCAAGCGGTCGTGTTCCGCGTATTGCTCGACGAACAAGAGCTCCTGGTGACGGCGCCGCTCTCGTCGGAGGGAGAACCGCAGACTCTGCTCGTGCGCGTGCCGCGTGCCGGACTCCTGCGTCTGCGCGCCGAAACCGTGGGCGCCGCCACGCACGGCGCCCACGGGGATTGGTGCGATCTGCTCTGGTTAGGGCAGCGCTGAACAAGTCATTCCGTCCCGGACGCGGTCCTCGCGGCCGGTCTCAGCGTCGCCGGA
>JAQBVK010000089.1 GCA_027623585.1 Planctomycetota bacterium | reverse complement strand
AGCCGAGGTGGTCGCCGTCTGGCACCCACCATACCCCGGGCGGAAAATTCGGGTCGCGCAGGGTCCAATTCTCGTCGAAGAGCAGGCGCGCGGCCGGGTTCAGCGCCTCTGGCGGGTCCCGCCAACTGCCGCCGCGGAGCACGCTGCCATCTCCGACGTATTCCCAGAGGTTGCCGAGCATGTCGGAAGCGCCGATGGCGTTCGCGCGCTTGCTTCCCACCTCTTGGGTGCGGCCGTCGGCGTTGCCGGCGTGCCAGGCGGCGGCGTCCAGGTCCGCCGGAGCCGTACCGCAGGCAGCTTCCCACTCAGCCTCGGTCGGCAGCCGGAAGCGCAGACCGGTGCGCTGCGAAAGCCACTCGCAGTAGCGCGCGGCGGCCTGTCCGCTCATGCCGACCGCCGGGCGACGGCCGAGCCCCCAGCGGCGGTCATAGGGAAAGCTTTCCAGCGGGCGCGAGGGTCGCGCGACCGCGTCGACGCCGTCGGGCGGGCCGTCCCAATTGCAGAACAATTGGTACTCGTCCCACGTGACTTCGGTGCGGCCGATCCACTTGCCGGCTGCATCCGGGAGCTGCACCAGATCGAAACGCACGCTGGTGCCCGCAATCACCACCGTGCGGGTGGCAACCGGGTTCACAGCCTCCGGCGCCGACCGCCCGCACGCGGCCAGTGCCACCAGCACGACCGCCGCGACCCTCATGTGATCGGCCGCCAGTCGCTCGCCTTCGCCGACGCGATCACGGCCTCAATGAAGCGTACCCCACGGAGACCGTCTTCGATGGTCGGGAAGGGATCGTCCATCCCATCGGCTTCGCCGCGGATGCGCCGCGCGAAGGCGCGGTAGATGTTGGCGAAGGCCTCGAGGTAACCCTCCGGATGCCCCGGCGGCACGCGACCGAGCGACCGCGCGGCGGCGCTCAGGTATCCGTTTCCGGTGCGGCGCAGTTGCGGCGCGCCGTCGGCGGACCAGACGGTGAGATCGTTCGGATGCTCCTGATCCCAGGCGACGCCGCCGGTCTCGCCGAAGACGCGTAGCCGCAGTCCGTTCTCGCGCCCGACGCAAACTTGGCTGCAGCAGAGCACGCCGTTGGCGCCACCCTCGTATTCGAGCAGCGCCATCGCGTCATCATCCACCGCGCGTCCGGCGACGAAGGAAGTGATCTTGCCGTAGACGCGCGCGGTCTTGAGCCCGGTGACGTGCTCGGCGAGTTGGAAGGCGTGCGTGCCGATGTCGCCCAGGCTGCCGCCGGGGCCGGAGCGCGCCGGGTCGGTGCGCCAGCCGGCTTGCTTTTGGCCGGTTTGCTCCAGCGGCGTGGCGAGCCAGCCTTGCAAGTATTCGGCGTACACCTTGCGCAGCTTGCCGATGCCGCCGCCGCGCACGATCTCGCGCATCTCGCGGATCATCGGGTAACCGGTGTAGTTGTGCGTGAGCGCGAAAACCTTCCCACTTTTCTTCACGGCGGCGGCGATCGCGTCCGCCGTCTTCGAGTCCGTCGTCAGCGGCTTGTCGCAGATGACATGGAAACCGCGGTTCAGGAACTCGATGGCCGGTGCGGCGTGGACGTGGTTCGGCGTGACGATCGAGACTGCGTGGATCCGCTCGCCTTCCGGCAACGCCGCCTCCTTCGCCGCCATCTCCTCCCAAGATCCGTAGACCCGCGCCGGATCCAGCCCCAACTCACGCCCGGTCTGCGCGCTCTTCGCCGGATCGGAACTGAAAGCCCCCGCCACCAGCCTGAACTCCCGGTCCATCTCCGCCACCAACCGGTGCACCGCGCCAATGAAGGCACCCGGCCCGCCACCCACCATGCCAAGTCGCATGACGGAATGATACGGAGTCAGGCTCCGGTGGTGTTATTCCGCCGCGGGTGTGCCGCACTGCAGTAACCCAGGTCGGGAAGGATCGTCGAGGGGTTATGCCCCGCAAACCTCGTCTTGATCCGCCGGAGTCTTGGCATCATGTCGTCAACCGAGGCATCGCCAAGCGCGTCATGTTCGAGCGCCGCGAGGATATTCGCTACTTTCTCTCTCGCCTAGCGCTCCAGGTCCGCGCCGGTCGGATCGAAGTCCATGCGTACAGCATCATGCAGACGCACTATCACCTCCTGCTGCGTAGCCCCGGTGGCTTCCTGTCAGAGGCGATGAGGCGAATTCAGAACTCCTACGTTCGCCGCTTCAACCGGATCCGCCGCCGCGATGGATCGCTCGCGCGCGGGCGTTTCTACTCCCGTATGGTGGATTCGGATGAATACCTACACGCGCTCGTTCGCTACATCGACGGCAATGCGGTGCGTGCGGGATTGGCTGCCGAGCCTTCTGGATACGAGTTCGGCAGCGCACGGCACTACCTGAGCAGACTCCGCCCGCCGTGGCTGCGCGTCGATTGGGTTCTCGGGCAAGCCCGCGCATTGACCGGCGGGACCCTCGATGACGTCTCGGCGTACTGCCGCGCATACGACGCTGGCAAGGCCGAGCAGGCCGCAGCGCTCGTCGAAGTGGTCGAATCGCGCATGGCTTCCATGCAGCGTGAGGGTGAACCCGATCCGTTGTTTCAGGCAGCGCTCGGAGGTGATCACTCGTGGATGAGCTGGAAAGCGCGATTGGCCGACGGAATTTCGCTCGGTGTTCCGGTGTGCGGAATCGGCACACTTCGTCGCGTCCTGAGCGCAAATACCCACCAAAGCGGAGTGTGGATGGTCGAAGACAATCGCCGAACGTGGAAAGGTGTCGAGATCGCCTTTGTCGGCTGGGCTCGTCGCCTGTGCGGTCACTCCGAACAGCAAATCGCCCTGCTCTTGGAGTGCTCGAAAGATCGGATCCGGTATCTCAATCAGGTTCACCTGAGGTTGATGCGCACCGATGAGAACTACGCATCGCGCGCGATGGAAGTCGGCCGAGCGGCGGTCACTGCGGCCTGGAGTAGGCCAGAATTGAAGGAGTGCGGTACCCCTGCGGCGGAATAACACCACCGGAGCCTGACTCCGTATTCATCCGGCGAAATCGTCGAAGGCGTGGGTGGAGACGGGGATGATGTGCTGCTTGATGAAGGCGGCGCCTTCGCGGGCGCCGACTATGTTGTCCTTGTAGGCGCACTCCCACTCGAGGACTGCCCAGCCGGGGAAGTCGTAGCGCGCGAGCAGCGTGAAGATGGCTTTGAAGTCGGTTTGGCCGTCGCCGAGCGAACGGAAACGGCCGGCGCGTTCACCCCACGGCAGGTAGCCGCCGTACACGCCGACGCGCCCGTTCGGACGGAACTCGGCGTCTTTGACGTGGAACATCTTGATGCGGTCGTGATACCTGTGAATGAAATCCAGGTAGTCCAGCTGCTGCAGCACGAAGTGGCTGGGGTCGTAGAGGATGTTCGCGCGCTTGTGCCCGCCGACCGCCTCCAAGAATCGTTCCCAAGTCGCGCCGTCGTGAAGGTCCTCGCCGGGGTGAATCTCGAAGCACAGGTCCACGCCACAATCCTTGGCGTGATCCAGGATCGGCAGCCAACGCTTGGCCAACTCGGCGAAGGCTTCCTCGATCAAACCCGCCGGCCGCTGCGGCCACGGATAGAAGTAAGGCCACGCCAGCGCCCCGCTGAAGGTCACGGTCGCGCGCAGGCCGAGGTTCTTCGATGCGCTCAGCGACTTCTTGACCTGCTCCACCGCCCACTTTTGCCGCGCCTTCGGATTGCCGCGCAGCTTCTCCGGCGCGAAGCCGTCGAACATCGCGTCGTAGGCCGGATGCACCGCGACCAACTGCCCCTGCAAGTGCGTGGACAACTCCGACGGCACCAAGCCGTGCGCATTCAACTTCCCCTTCCATTCATCACAGTAGGCCTTCGACTTCGCCGCCTTGTCGAGATCGATGCAGCGCGGATCCCAGGTCGGCACCTGCAGGCCGACGAATCCCAGACTCGCCGCCCACTTCGCGATCGCGTCGAGCGAATCGAAGGGCGGCTCTGCCCCCATGTACTGAGCGAGGAAAATTGCGGGACCTTGGATCGTGCGCATGGCGGCTCCTTTGTACGCGCGCCCCGCGCCTTCGGAAAGCCGCGCCCGCGCTAGGATGAGCGCATGAGGCTGGCAAGACGCATCGGACCGTTGTGCCTGCTCGCGGCCGCCTGCTCGCGGCCGCCTGCTCGCGCAGCGATCCCGGCCCGCCGCTGCCGCCGATCCTCGAGACCGAAACCGTCCTCGCCCTGCTCGACGACCCAGCACGACGCAGCGGCGGCAACGCCGATGCGCCGGCGGCGGAGGTGTACGAAATGCGCATGCCGATCACGGGCGGCGCGGGCGCGCGCGGTCCGATGCGCGCCCTACGCGCTCCGGCGCCGTTCGAAATCAAGATCTCCGCTCCTGAGCGCCCCGCCGATGCAGAGTTTTCCTTCGCCGTCTCGGTCGAGAGCGGCGACTACGGCGGCAAGGGCGCCGTCGCGTTCACGGTCGAAGTGGACGGCGCGCCCGTTTGGACTCGCAGCGTGGATTGCTCCGCCTCGGTGCGCGCTGCGGCGCGCACCTGGGTCGCGGACCGCATCTCACTTCCCCCCGGCGAAGCTCTGACGCTCCGCGCGAGCTACGAAGGGAATCGGCCTCAGGCGCCGCGCGTCAGCTTCGGCCTGCTCGAGTTCGTGCGCGATCGAGAACTCCCTCGCCGCTCTTCACGCGCAAAGGGCGCCAACGTCGTGCTTGTCTTGATCGACACGCTGCGCGCCGACGGCCTCGGCACGCTCGGCAACCCGCGGCCCGTCAGCCCAGAGCTCGATGCGCTCGCGCAACGCGGCGTCGTCTTCGAGCGCGCCTACAGCCCGGCGCCGTGGACCGTGCCCTCCACCGCCAGCCTGTTGACCGGCCTGACTCCGCCCGAGCACGGCAGCGGCTTCGCGGGCAAGAACTTCCTCGACCACCGCCTGCTCACCCTCGCCGAAGTTTTCGCGCGCAACGGCTTCACCACCGCCGCCTTCTCCAACAACAAACTGATCTCCGAGGCGCGCAACTTCGGACAGGGTTTCGAATCCTTCACCCTTTCGCCTTGGGAATTGTCGGGCGAAACCATGGGCGGCGTCGAAACTTGGTTGGAACAGAAACGAGACGAGCGCTTCTTCCTCTACCTCCACCTCATCGACCCGCACGCTCCCTACGATCCGCCCGCCCCGCATCGCGCGCGCTTCGCCGCCGACGTCCCGCTCAGCCACCCCAAGGATCCGGACAACACCTTGACGCGCATCTTCGGCGGCCGCGCTCCGCCGGCGCAGGAACTGCAGGACTTCGCGCGCGTCACGCGGCAGCTCTACGACGGCGAGACCTCCTACGCCGACGAGCAAATCGGCCGCCTCGTCACCCGCCTCCAGGAACTCGGTCTCGACGAGGACACCGTGATCGCGATCACCAGCGATCATGGGGAAGAGTTTCTCGAACACGGATTGATGGGGCACGTGCACCACCTCCACGAAGAACTGGTGCGCGTGCCCATGATCCTCGCCGGCCCCGGCGTGCCGCAGGGCAAGCGCATCACGCGCACAGCGGAGATGCGCTTCCTCGGCCCCACGTTGATGCGACTCGCCCGCGCCGAAGATCGTACCGGCCTCCCCGATGCCGATCTGCTCGACGATCGCGCCTGGCTCGGCCGTGAAAATGATCCGATTTTCTTCACCACGCACCATGGCCGGCTGCCCACTCCGGACGGCACGAACTGGGGTCCGGAGCGCGCGCTCCATGGAGTGCGCCAAGCGGACTGGTTCTACGTCTGGGCGCCCGCGGCGGAAAAAGCTGGCGCAAGCCGCGAGTTCCTCTACAACCGCGCGCTGGATCCGGCGGAGCGCAACGATCTCGCCGCTGTCGAAGCCGATCGCTGCGCCCATCTCCGCTCGCTGATCGAAGTGTGGCTTGATCGCAGTCTCGGCGGAAGTCTCAGCGGCGAAGCCGACGAGCAAGACCGCGCGGACATGCGCGCGCTCGGTTACGTGGACGACTGAGCGCCCCAATAAATGCTGACGCCCGCCCCTGCGCAAACAGGAGCGGGCGCCTTCAGGAGAGAAACCTACCGCTGCGGGCGGTCCGGGCGATTCGGCCTCTCGCGCACCGTGGGCGTCGCGGGCGTCGCGGGAGTCGCCGGCGCGGCCGGCAACTGCTGAATGAACACGTCTTCGAGAGTCGGCAGACCCCCGAAGTGCAAGCGCAGGCGCTTGGGCTTGTCGTCGCCGCCGCCCGAGTAACCGAGCGCGCGCAGTTCATCGATATCGTGGTCCTCGATTTCGAACTCGAAGCCATTCTCGTCCACGCCCATGTCTTCGGTCCATTCGAGGTCTAGATCGCCGTGCTCGATCACCTCGCCGCCCGGCCCGATGAAGATCATCTTGCGACGCACGTCCGGAGCGGCTTCATGCCAGGTGCCGCCCGGCGCAGCGAGTTCGAAGATGTCGTTGTGCGGAGAGCCGCCGAAGAAGGCCTTGCCGCGCGGGTCCGACATCGGCGCCGCGGCGTGGCTGGCGCCGCCTTGCAAGCGCGCCAGCGCCAACTCGGCGCGCATCGCCTGCACTTCCGCGCGCAGGGCTTGCACTTCAGCATGAATCAGTTTCATCGTCAGGCTGAGTTCATTCTCTGGCGCGTGCGGGGCTTGCGGCGCGCGCATGCGCATCACCGTGGGACCACTCGGGCCAGCGGGCTTCCGCGCCACCGGCCCGGACGGTCCGGCCGGCTCCTGCCGGACGATCACGTAAGGGTCGCCGCCATTCGGTTCGGACATCCGGATGACGCGGCCTTCGATCGGAGTTCCGTCACGCGAGAGGATGCGCGTCGTCACCTCAAACGCACCGCGGGCGACGTCGGCCGCCACCTTCGCGATCTCGGCGTGTACGTGCGCGACATCGGCGTCATTCCGCGCGACTTCGGCGACGTGCTCGCTCAGGCGATCGTGTTTCGCGTGAGCATCTTGACCCTGTTGCGCCATCAGCACTTCCGCGGCGGCGCGGGCGTATTCGGCCGCCTTGGCCGATTGACCATGGGCGGCGGCTTCCTGAGCCTTCTGCAGTAGCGCCGCAGCTTTGTCGGAGGGCGCGGACTGCGCGGAGAGCGGCGCGGCCGCGAGCAGCGCGACGCCGAGAGTGAGAGTGAGGAATCGTTTCATTGTTCGATCAGGACTGAGAGGCGTGCGGCTTGCGCGCGCAGGACGTCGAGCCGCGCGCCGAGACGGGCGAGACGGGGCTCGTAAGGATCTTCCTCGCGTGCCTGAGCGAGGTCGGATTGGACTTCCGCGAGCGCGCTGCTCACGAGCTCGAAGCGGGCCTCCAAGGAGAGTTCTTCCGGCGCGCCACTGAAGCCCGGCATGAAGGCGGCGAGACTCAGCGCCAACGCGCAGGCGCCGAGGCGCAATCCGCGCGGCGCGCGCTCCGGCGCGTCGGGGTCGGCGGCGAGCAAGGCTTCCACGCGGCGCGCGAGCGGTGAATCCGGACGCGCCATGCATGCTGCCGCCAGCGGGAAGGAATGCCGGCGACCGCGCGGCTCCAGCCAGCGCGCCACTTCCACCAGACACTCTACAAGCGCGACCGGATCCCCCGTGCGGCGCGCGGACCAGGCGTCGCACAATTCTTCAGCCGACTCGTGAGCGCCGCGTTGCGCGAGCACGAACAAGGGTTGGAAGAAGAACAGACGCCGCGCCACTTCGAAGGCGCCCAACCAGGCCGGATCGCGGCGCAGCAGGTGCGCAAACTCGTGGCCGATCATGGCGCGCTGCTGCGTAGGCGGCAGATCGCGCAGCGCGCGTTGCGGCACGCAGATCTCGCGGCGGAACACGCCGAGCGCCACCGGCACGCGCAGGCTGTCGCTCATCGTGAGGCGGACGCCGCGCGCGCGCTTCCCTGCGCGCTCGAGCAACTTGCGCAAGGCGCGCGCGCTCGCGCTTTCGCCGACCACTTCGCGGGCGCCGAGGCTGCGCCGGAAGCGTAAAGTCCCGCGCAGCAGGCACCCGATCCCGAGCGCTGCGGCGGCGAACCAGAGGCCGAGCACCATCGGCATCCATGCGTTGCGCTGCGGCGTGGCGGTGACTTCCACCAACGGCGGCTGCGGAAGCGTGGTGAGCTTCAGCGGCAGCACCGCGCCGGAACTCTCCATTCCTGCGAAAGGTACGGCGCTCACGAAGGTCTCGATGCTCGGGAGCGAGGCGACCGGAGCCGGTAACACGCTGGCCTCGACATCCGTTGCGCCGAAGCGCAGCGCGCCACCAAGCGGATGCCAACCGAAAGCCTCCGACGCGATCGTCTGCACGGTCGGAGTCAGCAGACTGGCGACCAGCGCCGCGCGCCACAAGAAATCGCGTACGGTTGCTGGCGCGTCAGGGCGCAGGCGCAGCAACAGGGCGACACCGCCGAGCCACAAGGTGCTGTGCAAGAGGAAAGCGGCCAACCAAGAGGCCACCGGCGCGAGGAAATCATTCATTCTCGTGCCTCCCGCCGCGCGGACTGCGCACGCGACGCACTTGCTCGCGCAAGTCCTCAAGTTCGCTCGGCTCGACTTCTCCGGCCTCGACGAGGTGACTGACCAGCGCGGCCGAATCGCCGCGGAAAAGGCGGCTGACCAGATCGCGCACCATCGTCGCGCGCACCTGCTGTTCGCCGACCTTGGCGCGATAGATGAACTGGCGGCCCTCGGCGCGGTGGGACACGATCCCCTGCTCGCCGAGGCGCTTGAGCATGGTCGAGATGGTGGAGAGCGCGAGGTCGCGATCGCCAGCGAGGTCGGCCTGGACCTCTGCGGCGGTGGCTTCCCCCTGCTTCCAGAGCACGCGAAGGATCGCGAGCTGGAGATCGCCGAGGCGGTGGAGGCGCGTCATGGTCGAACACCCAGACTACTGCTGTAGTCCTACAGTGGTAGAAGAAATTCCTGGAGT